>JADLEX010000057.1 GCA_020845895.1 Deltaproteobacteria bacterium
AGCACACTTTGACTGCGGTGATGGGAGTATCAGTGATCGGATCGAGCTGGACGAAAACGAGATTGAGTCCCGCGTCGGACGCACGACAGAAAGCCCTGTCCGCGCTGTATTGAGTCGCCGGCTTCGGTTGCGCCCAGACGTTGACCGCGATGGCCGCAGATCCAGCGCGCGACGACTGGATCTCGTAGAGTGTTTCGGAGCGTCGCACCATGGCGTCGCGCTGGGCTTGACCGCCGAATTTGGGCTTGTTCGGAGTGAATTGGGATTTGCGGCTCATCGGCTTCCTCAAGGAAGAATAGCCGCAACTCGCGAGACGGTCCAGAGGGCCGGCAAAGTCGCCCGAACCGTTTTCGGCGCCCCCTGTGCCTTCTTTTACGCCCCTCCAACCTTGACAACCTCCGCGCGCGCGCGCCAGATTGTCGCCGCTTTTCGGGGGGCGGGCCGCGCGGCGTCGCAATCAGCGGCGGGCGCGGCGAGCGACGGGGGCATGACCATGACCGAACTGAATGTGAATATCGATCACGTGGCCACGGTGCGCGAGGCGCGCGGCGTCAAGAGCCCGGACCCGGTCGCGGCGGCGGCGCTGGCGGAATTCGCCGGCGCGGACGGCATCACCTGCCACATCCGCATGGACCGGCGGCACATCCGCGAGCGCGACCTGCGTTTGCTGGCCCAGACGGTGAAGACCAAGCTCAACATCGAGATGTGCACCGCGGAAGAGATGCTCGGCATCGCGATGGAGATCGGCCCGCAGATGGTGACGCTGGTGCCCGAGCGGCCCGAGGAAAAAACCACCGAGGGCGGCCTGTCGGTGACGCACAACCGCGACGCCATCGCGGGGGCGCTGCGGCTCTTGGGCGAGCGCGACATCCGCGTAAGCGTCTTCATCGACCCGGACCTCGACCAGATCAAAGCCGCGCACGAGGCGGGCGTGCGGATGATCGAGATCAACACGACGCGCTACTGCGACGCGCCGGACAGTGCGACGCGCAAGCGCGAATACAACAACGCGCTCGACGCGATCCGCCTGGCCGACAAGCTGCGGATAACGGTCGCGGCCGGGCACGCGCTCGACTACAAGAACGTCGGCCCGATCGCGGCGATCCCCGCGGTGAAAGAACTGAACATCGGCCACGCGATCGTCGCGCGGGCGGTGCTGGTGGGCATGGAGCGCGCGGTGCGCGAGATGATCGAGGCGATTCGCCAAGGCGAAGCGCTGGCTTGAGCGTCGTCGGCATTGGGATCGATCTCGTCAAGATCGAGCGCGTCGAAGCGATCTGGTCAGTCCGACGCGCGCGGTTCGTCGCCCGCTTGCTGCACGCAAACGAACGTGCCGATTCCGCGACGGACGCCGCGTGCGCCTTCGCGCTGAAGGAAGCGACGGCCAAGGCGCTGGGGCAAGGGCTCTTCGCGTGGCCGTTGCATGATGTGCGTGCGCGGAGCGCGGGCGGGCGATGGTCGGTGGATCTCGCCGGTCGCGCGCGGGAAACGGCAGACTCGATGGGCGTGACGAAATGGCACATCGACGTATGCGTGCATGAGGGATGGGCGACGGCGCTGGTGGTCGCCGAATGCAAAGACGGAGTGAACGCTTGAAACTCGCAACCGCGAGCCAGATGCGCGAGATCGATCGCCACGCGATCGAAGAAGTCGGAATTCCCGGCATCGTTCTCATGGAGAATGCCGGGGCCGGTTGCGCCCGCGTGCTGATGGAGCGGTACGAGGCCGAAGCCGACACGGGCGTGTGCGTGGTGTGCGGCACGGGCAACAACGGCGGCGACGGTTTCGTCATCGCGCGGCACCTGTGGAACAACGGATTTCCCGTCGAGGTCTTCGTGCTCGGGCGCGCGGCGCAGATCAAGGGCGACGCGAAGACGAATTTCGAGATTCTCGAAAAGCTCGACGTGCCGGTCACGGAGGTCGTGAACGACGACGACGCCGAATTGATGGAAGCCGAGATCGACGGCGCGGGTGTGGTGGTGGACGCGATCTTCGGCACCGGCCTCGACCGCGAGGTGGCCGGCACGCACCGGCGCGCGATCGATGCGATCAACGCGTCGGGCGCGAAGGTCGTCGCGGTGGACATGCCCTCGGGGCTCGATTCGGACAGCGGGCGGCTGTGGGGCGTGGCGGTTTTCGCCGAGATCACGTGTACCTTCGGCATCGCCAAGATCGGCCAGTACACGCACCCCGGCTACTTGCACTGCGGCGAGGTGATCGTCATCGACATCTCGCTGCCCGGTTACGCACCGCACGATTTCGGGCTGACGGCGAACGTGATCGAGCCGTTTCCCTTCCTGTCGATGTTCGCTGCGCGCCCCGACGACGCACACAAGGGCAGCTTCGGCCACGTGCTGGTGGTGGGCGGAAGCCCGGGGCTGACCGGCGCGCCGGCCATGTCGGCGCTCGCGGCGCTGCGCACGGGCGCCGGGCTGGCGTCGCTCGCCGTGCCGGGTGATCTGGCGCTGGCGATGGAAGCGAAGTTGCTGGAGGTGATGACCTACGCGCTGGCGCAGGGCGCGTCGGGCACCGTGGCCGATGACGCGATCGAGAAGGTGCTCGCGCTGCTGGAGGGCAAGACCGTGCTCGCCCTCGGGCCCGGCATGGGCCAGTCGCCCGAGGCCGCGCGGTTCATCGCGAAGCTCCTTCCCAAACTCGCCGTGCCGGTGGTGATCGACGCCGACGCGCTCAACAACATCGCCACCGACACGAGCGTGCTGAAGCGCTGCCCCACCGACGTCGTCATCACCCTGCATCCGGGCGAGATGGCGCGGCTGATCGGGCGCGACACGGCGGCGGTAATTGCCGATCGTCTGGGCGTCGCGGCGTCGTTCGCGCAAAAACACGGCGTGACGGTGGTGCTCAAGGGCGCGCGCAGCGTGGTGGCTACGCCGAGCGGCGACACGTGGATCAACGTCACCGGCAATCCCGGGATGGCGACGGCGGGCGCGGGCGACGTGCTCACGGGCGTGATCGCGGGGCTCATCGCGCAGCACAAAAACGTGCCCGACTGCACGCTGCTGGGCGTGTATCTGCACGGGCTCGCGGGGGATATCGCCAACGAGCACGTCGGCGAGCGGGGGATGATCGCGAGCGACATCCTGATGTCGCTGCCCGAAGCGATCATGGAGCTCGAAGACCTGCACGACGAGCAGGGCGCGGACGGCGAGGACGATGCGAAGACGCCCGTCCCTCCCGAGGGTAACGGCAAGTCCTCATGAGCCCCGTGCGCGTGCGCTCCGTTTCCGAAGACATGACGCGCGAGATCGGCCGGCGGCTCGGCGAGGCGGCGCGGCCCGGCGACGTCTTCGCGCTCGCGGGCGAGCTGGGCAGCGGCAAGACGCGCTTCGTGCAGGGGCTCGCGCGGGGACTCGGCATCGACCCGGACGAGGTCGCGAGCCCGACATTTACGATGATCGCCGAGCACGCGGGACGCTTGACCTTGCACCACATGGACCTGTATCGAATGCGCACGCACGTCGACCTTTCGACCGTCGGCATCGAGGAATACCTCGACGCGCGAGGACCGGACGCCGGCGTGTGCGCGGTGGAGTGGGCGGATCGCTTCGCGGACGTGATGCCGCCGGGCGCGATCCGCGTGGACTTCGCGATCGGGGACGGCGACGCGCGCGTTTTACTTTTCGCCGCTCCCGCCGAGCGCGAGGATGAAATCGAACGGCAGCTCGCGGGCTTCACGCCCGAAAGGATCGGATAAGAACGGATGAGCGTCATCGTCCAGAAATACGGCGGCACCAGCGTCGGCACGCTGGAGCGCATCGGCAACGTGGCTCGGCGCGTCGTCGATCTCTACAACCGGGGCAACAAGGTCGTGGTGACGGTCTCCGCCATGTCGGGCGAAACGGACCGGCTCATCAATCTCGCGAAGGCGATCGTTGATCCCCCGCCGCGCCGCGAACTCGACGTGCTGCTCAACACGGGCGAACAGGTCAGCGTGGCGCTGCTCGCAATGGCGATCGAAAAGCTCGGGCCGCGCTCGCGCAGTTTTCTCGGACATCAAATCCGCATCACGACCGACTCGATGTTTTCGAACGCGAAGATCCTCGATATCGACACGTCGGAACTCATCCGCGCGCTCGACGAAGGCTGCATCGCCGTGGTCGCGGGTTTTCAGGGCATCGACGAAAAGGGCAACCTGACGACGCTCGGGCGCGGCGGATCGGACACGACCGCGGTCGCCATCGCCGCGGCGATCAAGGCCGATCTGTGCGAGATCCTCACCGATGTGGACGGTGTGTACACGACCGACCCCAACATCTGCCCCGAGGCGCGCAAGCTCGACGAAATCAGCGACGAGGAAATGCTCGAAATGGCGTCGCTGGGCGCAAAGGTGCTGCACCACCGCAGCGTGCTGTTCGCGTCGAAGTACAAGGTGAAAACGTGCGTGCGCAGCAGTTTTAACGACAATCCGGGCACGCTGATCGTGCCGTCGGAGGAAGTGATGGAACAGGTCGTCGTCCGCGGGATCACGTGCGAGAAAAATGCGACGAAGGTGCGCCTGATCGGCGTGCCCGATCGGCCCGGCGTGGCGGCGGCGATTTTTTCGCCGATCTCCGACGCGGGCATCAACGTGGATCTCATCATTCAGAACGCCAGCACGGACGGCTTCACCGATCTGACCTTCACGGTGCCGCGCGCCGACGCCCAACAGGCGATGGCGATCTGCCAAAAAGTCGCGGGCGACCTCGGCGCGCTCGCCGTCGATTCCGATGCCGAGATCGCCAAGATCTCCATCGTGGGCCTCGGCATGCGCACGCATTCCGGCGTGGCGTCCACACTCTTTCAGGCGCTCTCGGGGGCGGGCATCAACATCCAGATGGTCTCGACGAGCGAAATCAAGGTCACGTGCGTCATTAATCTGAACGACGCCGACGAGGCCGTGCGCGTACTGCACCGCGCGTTTCGCCTCGATCAGCCGAACGGCGGTTGACCCGGCGGATGAAATCCGCCCGGCGGCTGCTCGCGTGGTATGACCGCCACGCGCGGGATCTGCCCTGGCGCGGCGAGCGCGACCCGTATCGCATCTGGGTCAGTGAAATCATGCTCCAGCAGACGACCGTGGATGCGGTGCGAAATCGCTACCGCGAATTCGTGCGTCGCTTCCCCACGCTGCGCGATCTGGCCGAAGCGCCTCCCGACGCCGTGATGAAGGCGTGGGAAGGCATGGGCTACTACAGCCGCGCGGTGAATCTGCACCGATCCGCGCGCATCGTGTGGTTGGGCGGGGGCGGCGCGTTTCCCGCGAGCGAGGCCGAGTGGCGCGCGCTGCCCGGTGTCGGGCCCTACACCGCCGCGGCGCTCGCGTGTCTCGTGAACAAGGAGCGCGTCGTCGCCGTCGACGCCCTTGTGCGCCGCGTGCTTTTTCGCGTTTTTCGCATCGACGCGTTGCTCAGCACTCTCTCGATCGACCGCGAAATCCGCGAGCGCGGCATCGATCTGATCGACCCCGCGCGGCCGTACGACAGCCTTCAGGCGCTGATGGATCTCGCGACAGCCCTTTGCCGCCCGCGCAGTCCCGACTGCCCGCCCTGCCCTTTGCGCGAAGATTGCGCGTCACATGCCGCGGGGGATGCCGACCGCCTGCCGAAAAAAGCGAACGCCGTTCGAAAGTCGGTGAACGTCGCCGTCGGGCTGTGGATTCGCGGCGACTCCGTTTTCTTGCAGCGACGACCCGAAGGCGGCCTCTTCGCGGGCCTGTGGGAACTGCCCGGCGGCAAGGTCGAGCCGGGCGAGAGCCCGGCGGAGGCGGTTGTCCGCGAGTTCGCCGAGGAGATCGGTCGCACGGTGCGAGCGACCGAAACATTGCCCGTGGTGCGTCACGCGTACACGAGCTTCGACGTCACGCTGCATCCCTTTGTGGTGCGATCGTCAGCTCCCACGCCCGGCGGCGAACACCGGCGCTTCGTGCCGCTGGACCGCGTGACCGAATACGCGCAGCCGGCCGCCAACGGGAAGATCTGGAGGGCATGGTTCGCGAAAAACGAAAAATCCGATAGAATTCTCGCAATCGAAATGCGGGGTCGCGAATGACGCGAGCGATGTGCGCCGCGGTTTTTTTGTGCGTGTTCGTCTCGTGCGCGATCGGGTTCGCCGCGTGCGCGATCATTGCGCCGGTGGAAAGCGATCTGCCGGTCCTGCAAACCATGTCGGGACGGGCCGATTGGTCCTACGTGCTCGTGAAGCCGAAGGACCCGGGCAAACCCGCGCCGCTGCTCCTGGTGCTGCACGGATACGACGGCGACGCCCGCTCGATGGCGCACTTGTGGAGCGTGCAGCGCGAAATGAATCGCGCCTACATCCTCGCGCCGCAAGCGCCGCCGAAGGAGCGCAACGGCAAAACGGTGAGCACCTGGGAAGCGGGAACCGACGACGCGTTTCTGCACACGCTGCTCGATATGGTGAGTCGCGAAAACAAAACCATCGGAGCGCAGTCGGCGATCGCGGGTTACAGCGCGGGGGCGTCGATGGCCATGCACATGGCGATGAAAAATCCGGGGCGTTTCGCGGCATGCGCGGCGATCGGCGGTGGCGTCGGCATGTCCGAGTCCGTCGATCCCGGGTTCACGCATTACCTGCTGCTGGCGGGCGAAAAGGACGTCGCATTCGATCCGAAAAAGGCGACACGTCTTCACGATCGCATCCACGAACTCGGCGGTCAGGCCGACGTGGAGATCGTCAAGGGCGTTGACCACACGACGCTCTACGGTCGTATCGAACAGGGCGCGAAATGGCTGGCCCAGGAGATGGGCTTGTTGTTTGTCATGGACGAATGATGCGTCAGCCGGTCGCGCGGGCGAGCGCCTGCATGACCTGATGAAATTTTTCGAGGAACTTCGAGCGGTCTTTCTTCTCGACCGGCGGAGGGCCGCCGCCCATCTCGCCCATCATGCGAAGCTGTTCCATCAGGCTGCGTGTCGCCATCTGCCCGCCGATGGAATCGGGCGTGAACTCGCGACCGCGTACGTCGAGCACGCGCGCGCCGCGCTTCAGGCATCGGTCCGCGAGCGGGATGTCCGATGTGACGACGAGGTCCCCCGCCTCTGCTCGCTCGGCGATCCAGTCGTCCGCGATGTCGGGACCCGCCTCGACCACGACGAGGCGAATGCGCGGATCGGACGGCACGTTCATGTAGCGGTTGCACACCACGAACACGACCGCGCCGTACTTTTCCGAAGCTCGGTAGATTTCATTCTTCACTGGGCATCCGTCGGCATCGACGTACACGTTCATCGCGCGTCCTCACTCCCAAGAAGATCCGCGACGCGTTCGCGCAGCGCAGGGACGACGTCGGCTTCGAACCACGGATTCGCCCGAAACCAGCCGATGTTGCGCGGCGACGGATGCGGTGTCGGCAGGTAACGCGGCCAGTGATCGCGCCAAGCGGCGACGGTTTCGGTCAACGTCGCGCGGGCTCGATTTCCGAGGTGATACGCCTGGGCGTAGGCGCCGCAAAGAATCGTGAACTCGATACGCCCCATCGCGCCGAGCAGGTCGTCGAACCACAGAACGCGGCACTCGGTGCGCGGCGGCAGATCGCCGCTCTTGCCGCACCCCGGATAGCAAAGCCCCATCGGCACGATCGCGATGCACGACTCGTCGTAAAACGTCTCGCGGTCCAGGCCCATCCACGCACGCAAGCGGTCGCCGCTGGGATCGTTCCACGGCAGGCCGGTTTCATGAACGCGCGTCCCCGGCGCCTGCCCGACGATGAGAATCCGCGCCGAGAGCGACGCGCGCAGCACGGGCCGCGGGCCGAGCGGCAAGACGTCCGCGCAGTGCCGGCATGCGCGCACGCGTTCGAGCAGGGCGTGGAAGGCGTCACGATTCACGCGAATTCCACAGACGACGTTGTGTCGCAACTGGACAAGATCCGCCCCTTTGCTAAACTCCATCGCATCACATGGGAGAGGGAAAACGCATGCTCGAACTCGAGGGTCTCGTTCCTCGCGAAGACGTCGCGGTGGTGGTGGTGGATATTCAGGAGAAGCTCTTCGGATTCATCCACGAGAAGGAACGGGTGCTGGAAAATTCGAAGAAGGTCATCGAGTTCTGCCAGCGCATCGGCCTGCAGACATTCGTCACGGAGCAGTACCCGAAGGGCCTCGGGGTGACGTTGCCGGAGTTGCAGCAGACCCTTGGCGCGAACTATACGCCGATTCCCAAAACCGCGTTCTCCTGTCTGGGCGAACCCGCCTTCATGGAGGCGCTCGAAGGCACAGAGGCGTCGACGCTCGTGCTGCTCGGTATCGAGACCCATATCTGCGTCCTCCAGACCGCGATCACCGCGCTCGCGTCGGGCAACTGGGACG
Source organism: Deltaproteobacteria bacterium (assembly GCA_020845895.1). Taxonomy (NCBI): domain Bacteria; kingdom Pseudomonadati; phylum Myxococcota; class Myxococcia; species Deltaproteobacteria bacterium. Next base: position 8,328 of record JADLEX010000057.1, read on the forward strand.
TGATGATCCTCTCGGACGCCGTCGGCAGCCGAACCGTGGAAAATCACCGGCTCGGCCTCGACCGAGCGCGCGACGAGGGCGCGATCATCGCGTCGTCCGAAATGTTCTTCTACGAAATCCTTCAGGAAGCCAAGACCGAGGACCACAAAAAGGTCTTCGATCTGTTGAAGTAGCCCCACCGTCACGCATCGCGCCGCGCGTGTGCGACCGTCTTCGCGAGACGCACCAGTGTCTCGTGAATCGGCGCATCGACGCCGTGAACGCGCGCGAGGTCCACGATCGCTCCGTTGATCGAGTCGACCTCGATCGGCCGGTTGCGATACAAATCCTGAAGCATCGGGCACATGTGCCCGGCGGTCAGTTCCAGAATCCGTTCCACCTCCGCTGCCGGATGCGCGACGAGCAGCTCGATCCCCGCGGCCCGAGTCACGGCGAGCGCCTCGGCGACGGCAGCCTTCATCAACGCCCGCGTTTCGTCCAAGGCCATGATGCGTTCATTTGGAATCTGCGCGATCATCGCGATTGCCTGCCATCCCGACTGAATCACCGTGCGCGTCCAGACGAGTCGCGTACAATCGGCCTCGGCGTGCGTCTTCAGTCCGAGCCGTGTGAGTCGCGCGGCGACGTTCGCGGCGGCTTCGCCGTGCTCCGCGGTGCACGGCGCGATTCGCGAATCGCCCCAACTTGTGTGCAGCACGTGGCCCGCCTCCACGAGCGTCGCGCTCATGTTGGTCCACGCGGTGAACACGCGACCGCCACCGAGCGCATTCGTCAGCGGTTCGACCCGGCCGATGCCGTTCTGGAAACACACGGCCACGCCCGCGGTGCCCAGCGCGTGCGAAAGATCGGCCGCGATCGAGTCGGTGTCCGCGACCCGAACGCACACCAGAGCGAGGTCCGCGTCGCCGTCGGCCGCGATCTCCTGAATCGGAACGGGGATGCGCTGCTCGCCGCCGGTGCCGTCGTAACGCAGGCCATGCGCCTCGATCGCGCGTCGCGCGCGCCGGTCGCGCTCGACGAGAACGACATCCTCGCCCGCTTTGGCGATCAGCGACGCGAGCAAACTCCCCATCGCTCCCGCGCCGAAAATTACGATGCTCATTCCGGACGTTCTCCCTCGCGAAATTCCCGCCGCGTTCATAGCCGAAATCGCGGCGCGGGGCCATCATGCGTTCGCTGGTCGGTTGCGCCGTGCCAAGGCGCCCGCTAAATTCGAAACGATCGTCACGGGAGTGCGTGTTGAGCTGGTTGTTCGAGCGTCGCGGATTCGCCGTCATCGTTCGCTGCGCGATCCTCGTCGCGATCGGCGCGGTGGCCGCGGGCGCGCAGTGGAAGTGGTTCGAGCACCACCACGACCGTGTGAATTCACATCTCGATGTCGTGGCACCGAACGCCGTGCGCACGTCGGTGCTGCGCGGCCGGATGCGCAAGGACGCCACCCTCGCCGACGCCCTGCGTACCGCGGGGCTCGGCGAGTCGGCGACATCCGAGGTCATGGCCGCCCTCGCCGCGGCGAAACTCGACTTCACGCGGCGCAAGCCCGGAGAACCGTTTGGCGCGCGGATCGACGCCGGGGGCCGCGTCGTCCGCTTCGCGATGGCCATCGATCAACTCACGACGATTCGGCTCGATCGCGACGACGCGGGCCGCCTGATCGGCGAAACGATCAAGCTGCCCACCGAGACGCAGACTGTTGTCTTCACCGGCACCATCAAGTCCTCCTTCTATCAGTCCATCATCGACGGCGGCGAGCAGCCCCAGCTCGCGGGCAACGTGGTGCGCGTGTTCGAATACGATATCGACTTCGCCGAAGAGCTTCGCGAAGGCGACACCTATCGAATCCTGATGGACCGCATCACGTGCAAGGGCCGCGTCGTCGATTACGGGCGCATCCACGCCGCGGAGTACGTCGGACAGGTGACGGGCACCGTGCGCGGCTATTGGTTCGATCACGAGAACCGCGAAATCGAAGGCTACTACAACGATAAGGGAGTGAAACTGAAGAAGTTTTTCCTGCGCGCGCCGCTCGATGTGCTGCGCGTGACGAGCCGCTACGGGGTGCGTTTTCACCCCACGCTGCGCGAACGTCGGATGCACACCGGAGTCGATTACGGCGCGCCCACGGGTACGCGGGTCTGGGCGGTGGCGGACGGCACGGTGAACCGCGCGGGAAACGCCGGCGGATACGGCAAACTCATCGAGATCAGCCACCCGGGCGGACTGCGTTCACGGTACGCGCACTTGTCGGCCATCAACGTGCGAAGCGGCCAGCGCGTCGGCCAGAGACAGGTGATCGGCCGCGTCGGCAGTACGGGACGATCCACCGGCCCGCATCTTCACTTCGAACTTCTCTCGGGCGGGCGGCACATCAATCCCGCGAAACAGAAGATCCAGTCGGCGACCACCCTGCCCGTCGCGCTGATGCCGCGCCTCAAGGAGTCGATCGCCGCCGCGAACGAGCGGATGGAAAAGACGGCGGTACTGGCGAAAGAATGAGGGACGATTGCGTCACGACGCGAGACGGCTCAGTTCCTCGCGCGTCCCCGGCGCAATCGATGCATCGAGCAAACCGCGCGCGAGGCGCTTGAGCCGCTCGCTCGGGCGCTCGCGCAGCGCGTCGGCGACAATCGCCGCCGCCTCTTCGAATCGTCCCTGCTGCATTCTCACACGCACGAGGTTTTCGATCACGGGGTCGTTCGCGGGATCCACGGACAGAATCCGGGTGAAGATCTCCGCCGCCTCGTCATAACGCTCCGCGCGCGCGAGCGTGGTGCCGAGGTTGTTGAGCGCTCCGGCGTGGTCGGGATCGACATCGAGGGCGCGGCGATAATGCTCCTCGGCGCGCGTCAGATCGGCGTCGGCGCTGTAGTAGAGTCCCAACTGATAGTGACCGAGCGCGAGGCGCGGTTGCTCTCGAACAGCATTCTCCCAGAACCGTTCGGGTGAACTCCAGATGTGCGTGCGCGCGAAGGTGAGCCCGGCGAAGAGGCATCCGATCGCAACGATCACCGGCGCGGCGACGTTGACGGATCGCTCACGCAACAGCGGTTCTGCGACGATCGCGAAAGCCCAGCACAGGCCGATCATCGGCAGGAAAAAATAGCGCTCCGCCGACGGCATGCCCGTTGGGATCAGGTTCGATGACGGCAAATACGTCAGCCACGCGAACGCGAGCGCGAACGACAGCGATGGCCGCGACGCGCGCATCCGCCACGCGGCGATCGGCACACCGATGAGAAACGCCGCACCGACGAGCGTGTTGAGCACGCCGGGGTCGGGCCAGTCGTCGAAGACGCGCAGATGCACGGGAAGTGCCGCACGCACGAGATAGCGCGGAACAATCGACGCGACGGCGGCCAGATGCTTTGCGAAGCCGTCTCCGTAGAGCGCGCTTTGCGCGACGGCGCCGGTGAGCGCGGTCCGGATCGCGACGTATGCGACGGCAACCGCGCCGACTGCGCCGATGACCGCGTAACGGTAGCGCGGCGATGCTCCGTCGACCCGGTGCGCGGCGACCACCAACGGCGCGACGACGCCGACTTCCTTGAAAAACATCGACGCCGCGAGCAGCAGCGCGGAACCCGCGAACCACCACCGCCGCACGCCGCCTGGCACGCCGGTCCCGAGGTCGTAGGCCGCGAGGCCGAGCAACAGGCACAGCGCGCACAGCAGCGTCGGTTGGGCGCTGACCCACGAGACCGTCTCGGACATGAGCGGGTGAAACGCCGCGAATGCGACGGCGACCAGGATGAGATCGTCGCGTTTTAGAAGCCGGCGCGAAAAGCTCGACATCGATCCGATGACGAGCAGGAACAGGCCGATCGACACGAGGTGCCACCGCCCGGGCCGATCCACGCCGAAGGCCGCGTATTCGAGCGCGAAAAACGTCGTGGCGAGCGGCCGATACACCATGTTCTGCTGAAGCGGATGGGCGACGGCGGTGGCGGGCTCGGTGAAAAAGTACGGCCAGTTCGCGAGTCGACGGATCGCGGGGTTGTCGCGCACAGTGAATTCGTCGTCGTACACGAACCCGCCCGGCACGGTGCGCGCGTACAGGAGCACGATCAGAAAACCGATCAGGACGTGAGCGCTCTTCATGAGAAGAGCCGCGCCGTGCGGCCTATGCAACGCGCCCGCTCCCGTGATAGAGGACCGCGTGATCTTAACCCGACAGTTCGCCCCATCTCAATGCCGGAAACGGTGGCGCGCGTCGTGATCGTCCACGCGCTGGCGATTATCGCCCTGAAAGTGGCGACACGCCTTCCGAAGGGCTGGGGGCTTTACCCCGCGGGCTTCTACGTCGGGCAGGCGCTCGCCGCGCTCAAAACCGACGACCTCGACCGCGCTATGGAGTTCTACCGGCTGGCTGTCGCCCGTGACTTCACCAACGACCGCGTGCGCGTGCTCGGTGAGATTCTCGCGAACGAAATCCGCTTTCGCAAATCCGCGCTCGCGAGACGGATGGCCGCGGGCGACGCGGCGGCCCAGGCCGGGATGGCGGTGCTGGACGGATTTCTGGCCGAACTCGGCGCGACGCCCGATCAGAATTCGACGCGGCCGGTCGGCTTGTAGCCGAGTTCCCGTTCGGCCTTTCCGATGTCCATGAGCGCCGTGTATTTCTGGCGCTCGCGATCCACCGAATAGTAGTACGTGGTCATCCCCATTTTGCGCTGCACCCAGTTGACCAGCGGCAGCACGGGTTCGGGCAGGCTGACCACCCGCGAGCGCGCGAGTTCGGCGATCGTGGTGATCGGCGCGGTGTCCTGCCCCGCGATGTTGAAAATGCCGTGGGCGCCGCGCTTGAAGACCGCGAGCCGGATCGCCTGGATCACGTCCTTCATGTGCAGCAGGTTGATGAGCGGATTGAACCCCATCGGCTTGAAGATGACCGGCGAGTCGAAATAGGCGTTGAACTGACCGCCGACGCTGCGCCCGATGATGTTGCTCATCCGCAGAATCACGATGTTCATGTGTTTGTTGTCCATGAACGATCGGCAGATCATGTCCGCGTCCACGCGGTCCTTGATCCACTGGTCCACGTCGGTGTCGAAGTTCAGATCCGAGTTTTCGTCCATGAACACCGGGTTGTGCGGGCGCAGCTTGTAGACCGTGTTCGAGCTTTTGAAGATGAACTTCTGGATTGTCTGCGTCGCGATGCAGCGTTCGAGCAGCGCCTTGGTGCCGTTGACGTTCAGCTCGTGCACGTCCTCGGCGTGCGAGATGCGCGTCTTGAACGCCAGGTGCACGACGGCGTTGATCTGCGCTTCCTTGAACGTGCGCGACAAAAACAGGTTGTTAAGCTCGCGGTACTTGAGGATGTCGCACGCACGGTAGATGAACCGGTCGGAGGGCAGGTCGTTGAAGTAGTAGGGCTTCTCGTCGCGGGCGACGCCCAGCACCACGCCCACGCGCTTGTCGTCGCACAGGTGCGAAGCCAGATGGCGGCCGATCGACGTCGACACCCCGGTGATGAGCACGTTGAATTTCTGGTCGCGGTTTGGCATGGCGGCTACTCCCCGAAACCAAAGACGGATTTTCGCTGATCGAGTCCCTTGATAATCATGTCCTGCACGACCATTTGAACGCGGTCGGCGAGCATGCGCACCTTCTCCAGATCGTCGAGCGTCTCCGGCCCGTATTCGTGGAACAGCTCGATCGGCGGTCCATAAAAAATGTGGTACTTGACCGGCAACGGGATCGCCCCGAGCGGGCCGAGGAGCGGAAAAAACGGCGTGACCGGAAAATACGGGAAGCCGAGCATCCGCGCGATCGGCCGGATGTTGAACAGCAGCGGCGCCTGCTCCTCGGCTCCGATCACCGCCGTCGGGATGATCGGCGCGCGGTGCCGCAGGGCGAGTTCGATGAAGCCGACGTTGAAGCGAACGAGGTTATACCGCCGCGAAAACGGCTTGCCGACGCCCTTGGTGCCCTCGGGGAACACGACGACCAGTTCGTCCTGTTCCAACAGATCGGAGAAATTCCGCCGCGCGCCGATGACCGAACCGACGCGATTGAAGAACACATTCACGTAAGGCAGGAACCCCGCGAAGTTGTCCACCATCGCGCGGGCGATGCGCGGTTTTTTCATCCGGTTCGCGAGATCGACCGCGATCATCACCCCGTCGATGGGCACGACTCCCGAGTGATTGGGCACGATCAGCGCGCGTCCCTTGGACGGCACGTGCTCCGCGCCGTGGCTTTCGACGCGGAACCAGTACTTGTACACGTAACGCAGCACCGCCAGCGCGAGAACGGTGGTTTCCTTTTCGAGGCCGAAGGCGTCGTAGCCGAATCCGGCGTCGTTCACCTCCATGCTCACCGCGCGTTCGAACTCGTCGGGCGGCAGGATTTTTCGCGCGAGCGCGAGCGCAGCCTGACGTTGCTGACGATTCATTCGTCGTCCTTTCGAACCCGATGCTCTCGAAAAGGCGGGAAGTCCCACCCCCAACCGGGCGATATTATGCAACAAACGACGCGGACTTGACTATAGATTCGTGCCGCGGGTCGCACTCGAACGGCGGGCGGGCGAATCGGAGGGAACGGACGAAACGCGTCAGCGTTTGCGGAAGACGATCCGGCCGCGACTCAGATCGTAGGGCGACAGCTCGACGGTCACCTCGTCGCCGGGAATGATCTTGATGCGAAACTTGCGCATCTTGCCGGTCAGGTGGACCAGCGCGTTGTGTCCGTTCTCGAGTTGGACCCGAAACATCGCGTTCGGCAGGGCCTCGACGACCTTCGCGGGCACTTCAATGGCTTCTTCTTTCGACATCCGAACTCACGTTCATGGGCGTTGCCGACGTGGAAAATCCCAATGGGGCCCGGTCGGTCTCGGGCCGGTTGGCGCACTACACAAGCCCAAATCTCTGAATTTTTCAAGTGGTCGCCGGTTTTTCGGGAACCGCGCGAAGATTTGTTTTGACGCGTCGCACGCTTTTTGCCAGTATCCGCGCGGAGACCTTCCATGAAGATTCGTCCCGTTTCCCCCCTCGACAACGACGCATTGTGCCGCCTGTCCCGCGAAACGCCGATGGTCGGCGAGGTCTCCGTCGCCATCGATCGCTCCCCCGACTATTTCGCGTTTTACCGGCTTTTCGGCGAAGGCGCGTTCGAGGTCGACGAAGCCCAGCACCGCGAATATCGCGGCGGCACGTGGGCGGCGATGGTCGCCGAGGACGACGAGACCGGGCGCGGTGTGGTCGGCGTGCTGATGATCGCCCGCGAGGAGGCTTGGTGCGGCGGCGCACGCGTCGTTGTGGCACGGCCCGAGGACGGACGCGTGTACGGGGATTTTCAGCGGCGCGGTCTCGCCCAGAAGATGGCCGCGGAGTTTCTCGCGCGTTATCCAGCCAGCCCCGCCGACTTCACGATTTTCTACATTCTGCGCGGCAACGAAAAGGCCGAGGGCAGCGCGCGCAAGGGTGTGGAGTGGTTCACCGGCTTGCCGATCTGTGAGATCGAGCTGTCGCAGCTCTCGCCGTACGTCCCCTACCGCAAGTCGAAGCACCTGCGCGTCGAAACGGCGACGACCGCCGATCGCGACGAGATTGTCGGGCATCTCGCCGAGCATTACTCGGGCATGAACCTCGCCCCCGTCCTCGATGGCGACACCTGGGATCGCATGCTCGCCGCGCACAAGGGGTACGGGTACGAACACATCCACGTGGTGCGTCTGTTCGGGCGGATCGTCGCGCTCGCCGGATTGTGGGATGACTGGAACGTACGCCGTTACGTGACGACGCGCTGGCCGCTCAAGGTGCGTCTCGGCATCGCGGCGGCGCACGTTATCAAGTCGATCGTTCCCGCCGCCGACCCGCCGCGCCTCAACGAGCCGATGCGTTCGGTGTTCCTCAAGCATCTCTGGTGCAGTCCGGGTTACGAAGACCACCTCGTCGCCATGCTGAAGATCCTGATGAACCGCGTGCGCCGCACGCGCCGCTATCACATGGTCTGGGGATCGTTCGCCGACAACGATCCGTATCGGCGGCTGATGGAGCCGTTTGTGCGCACGTCGTCGGTGAGCCGTATGTATTACGTGCCCGGCAACACGGGCATGTATGTCACGCCCGCGCAGATGCGTTCGCGGCCGATCTTTGCGGATTTCTCGCGGGTTTAGCTTGAAAGTCCTCATCACCAGCGCGCGCACGCCGCATGCGCTCAACGCGATCCGCCAGTTCGGCGAGAGCGGATGCACGGTCATCGCCGCCGACTGCACGCGGCTCGCCCCGGGACTCTACTCCCGTTTCGCCGCCGAACGCCGGATCACGCCCCCAATGACCGAGCGCCCGCGCGAGTGGGCCGACTGGCTGCGTGCCGAGTTGCGTGGCGGCGGGTACGACCTCGTCTTTCCCTGCTTCGAGGAAATTTTCGTCGTCGCGGCGATCGCGGGCGAACTGCGCGAATTCACGTCGCTCGTCGTCCCCGATTTCGAGACGATGATGCGCGTTCACGACAAGACGCGCCTTGCCGACACCATGCGCGCCCTCGCGATCGCGGTGCCCGAAACGGCCCAGCCGCAATCCGACGATGAGTTGCGCGAACTCGCCGGGGGACTTCCCTACCCCGCGATCATCAAAATGCCCGACGCGAACAACAGCCTTGGCCTCGCCGTCGTAAACGGCCCGGACGAACTGATCGAGACGTACGCCCGGACGATTCGTTTCCTGAACGTGCCGCCGCACCGCCGCCCGGTGGTGCAACCCAAGATCGAGGGGCGACTCGTCTATACGCTCGGTCTCGCGGATCGAGGCACGCTCGCGGCGTTTCTCGCTTATCGCCCCCTCATGTCGTTTCCGGACACGGGAGGGACCGCGTTCTACCGCGAGACGACGATCGAGCCGGCGGCGGAGCGGCTCGCGGAACGTTTCGTGAGCGGGCTCGGCTGGCACGGATTCATCGGCATGGACGTCATCCTGGACCGGGATGAGAAGGCGTGGCTGATCGATGCGAATCCGCGACCGACGCCCGCGTACCAGACCGGCCGCGCGGCGGGGGTGGACTTTACCTCGATCTACCTGGACATCGCCGGGGGACGTCGAAGCGGTTCGCGCCCCGCGGCGCGGGCCGGCGTCCGGACGAAGACGCTCTTCGTCGAACTCATCTGGTTTTTCATGCTGCTGCTTCCCGGGCGAGGATGGCTCGCGCGGGCGCGGCGGGCGCTCACCTTTTTCACGCCGAAGCCGCACATCCCCGACATCCACCGCGCCGACGACCCGTGGCCGTCCGTCGCGATGTCGATCTTCGTACCTTGGTTCATGTTTATCATCACGCCCGTGAAAAAAGAGAACGCCGGATTCTGCTATTCGTGCAACTTCACGGGCGAAACGCGCCGCAAACTTCTGGGCGCGTGAGATTCAGATCCCGCCGCCGTCGGCGACCTCGGTGAGTGACTCGTTGCCGCACACGATGTAGAGCGCTTCCTCGGCGACCACGTTGTCGGTCGGCGCCATGCGGCGATAACGCCCGCCGGCAAGCACGTAGCGGTCGAGCACATGAATCGCGTTGCCCGAGCAAAACTCCTCGAAATCGCGGATCGTGAGCACGCGGATATTCGGCGTGTCGTACCAGTGGTACGGTAGCGTTTCGGTGACCGGAGTGCGCCCGTCGCGCAGGAGCTGCTCGCGCACGCGCCAGTGGCCAAAGTTGGGGAAGCTGACCACGCCCACACGCCCCACGCGCAGCATTTCGAGCATGATGTCGCGCGGGTTTTTCACGGTCTGAAGCGTCATCTCGAGCACGACGTAGTCGAACGCGTCGCGGGGGAACGTGGCCAGAAGCCCCGCGTCGAGATCTCCCTGGATCACGGGGACGCCGCGTGCGACGCACTCGATGAGCTTTTCAGGGTCCTTCTCCACCCCCTGCCCGCGCACGTCCTTCTTGACGCGCAGCGCGTGAAGCAGGCTGCCGCGGCCGCAACCCAAATCGAGCACGCTGGTGCCCGACGCGACGATCCGCTCGATCAGTTCGTGGTCCCATCGGTCGGCCGGTACGCGCCCCGTCACCATTTCCACCGTGTCCGACGGCTCGGCGGGCGGCAGACGCAGCGCTCCGGCGGGGTGGTGTATCCGCCCGAGCTCGGCGAGCGCTTTGTCTTCGCGGTCGATCATTCGCCGCCACCGTTCAGGTTGGCGAGAAATCCCGTGACGAGCCGCGAGAGCCGCTCGGTTTCGAGCAGAAAGGCGTCGTGGCCGTACTGCGACGCGAGGTTGGCATAGGTCACAAGGCGGCGGTTTTGCGCCAGCGCCGTCGCGATCGCCATGCTGCCCGACGGCGGGTAGAGCCAGTCGCTCGAAAAGCTCACGATCATCCACGCGCATCGGGCCTTGGACATCGCGCGCGTCAGATCGCCGCCGCCGTGCTCGGCCGCGTCGAAGTAGTCCATCGCCCGCGTGATGTACAAAAACGAGTTGCCGTCGAAACGCTCGACGAACGCCGCTCCCTGATGACGCAGATAGCTCTCGACCTCGTACTCGACTTCGATCTGAAATCCGGGAACATCCTTTTCGCGAAGCCGCCGGCCGAACTTGCTCGTCATCGACGTGTCGGACAGATAGGTGATGTGCCCGATCATGCGCGCGACCGCGAGACCGCGATCGGGGCCTTCCGGCTCGCCGTAATAATCGCCGCCGCGAAAGTTCGGATCGGAGATTACGGCGTTGCGCGCGGCGAAGTTGAACGCCACGCCCTGCGCCATCAGGTGCGGCGTCGCCGCGAGCACCATCACCGAGCGCACGCGGTCGGGATAGGCCAGCGCCCACTCGATGGCCTGTTGCCCGCCAAGGCTTCCGCCGCACACGGTCACGAGCCGATCGATGCCGAGGTGCGTGACGAGACGCTCCTGAAGCCGCACCCAATCCTCGACGGTGACGACGGGAAACCGCATGCCGTAGGGCTTGCCGGTGCGCGGATCGATCGACGACGGACCGGTCGTGCCGTAGCAACTGCCGAGCACGTTGGAACAGATGACGAAGTAGCGGCTCGTGTCGAAGGGCTTGCCGGGGCCGATCATCGCGTCCCACCAGCCGGGGCGTTTTGCGCGCCAGGGCCGGTCGTCAGCCTGCCAATTCGCGCACCATCCGGCGGCGTGTGCGTCGCCGGAAAGCGCGTGCGTGATCAGGATCGCGTTGTCGCGCGCGGGCGAGAGTGTGCCGTAGGTTTCATACTCGACATCGACGGGATAAAGCGACTCGCCGCACTCGAGGGGCAGCGGTCGGGTTTCATCCGCGAGGCGCACCCGCAACGGCTGCGTCCACCCCACCGAGCCCGGGGAATCGGGCCCGTCGGGACGGACGGCAATGTGATCGGGCAGCGCGTTGACGGAATCGCTCATCGACCGTTTCTACCGGGTGTTTCGGGCGATAGAGCATGCTCATCGCGTCCGACGCTGTCAACGACGCGGGCGCGGATTTCGGGATGTTCGGTGCGTTCAGTCCGTCACAGAACGCACGAAATGACATCCGCCTCCGGCGTGAAATCGCCCGGGTCCGTCGTGTCGCCGAAGCTCAGGTCGCTGGGATCCCGCGACCACACCGCCGCGCGCCACGTGACGGGTTCGCCGATTTCGAGCGCCGATTCCGCTTGATCGATCGTCATTGTCAGCACATTGCCGTCGATCGCGAATGTGGCGGTCGTCGCCGTTGCGCTCCACGCGCCGAGCGAGCGATCGAATCGGAACATGCCGTACGAGCCGTACTGGTAGCTGACGATGTAGACGACATCGCCGCCGTAGGTGGGACTGTCGGCGGTTTCGTTGGTCCAATCCGTGCTGGCGTCGAAGACGGCATAGTACTCGATGAATTCGTCGCTTTCGCCTTCTTCGTTCAGGTCCTCGGCATACGTGATCTCGACTTCGTAGCCGGTCTCCGTCTGCCGGATGCCGTAAAAGTCGATATCCATATAGCCCTTGTAGGGCGGCTCGGCCTTGTCCTCGTAGTAACGCAGATCCCACAGCGGATCGGCCCACAGCCAGCCGCGCTGCTCGCAGTGGCAGTTGCAATTCGCGCCCTTGGAGTAGTTCGAGCCGCTCGCGGGGCCGCCGTATTTCGTCGCGGCGTGGTTCATGGCTTCGTCGGGCGATACGTGGCCGTCGGCGTTGCCGCCGTTCGCAATCTTGTCCGCCTCGTTTTCGAAGAAGCCGTTCCAGAACATGTTGCTGACTTCGCTTCCGTCGCCGTCCGTCGTTCCGTACGACGTTTTGTCCTTGCTCGCGGAGGTCAGCATGTTCACGCCCCAACGGCGAAGCCCGTTCTCGCCGGTGTTTTCGCGCCACCATCCCGAATAGCAGGATTGGACGATCATGTTGAGGTCGCAGTATCCCGCCTGCCGGCACTGGTTCTGGCTGTACTCCATCACCTTGGGGCAGTTGACGTGCGCGTTGAGCTTTTGCGCCACACGCCAGGCTTCGAGCCAGCCATCACCGTTCGCGACGTGAATCGCGCCCTGCGATTCCTCGCCGTGACCCGTGATGTAAATCCACAACTCGTCCATGCATTTCATGCCCGCGAGAAAGTTCTCGATGGCCGTGAGCGCTTCGGCCGACGTCGGACGGTCGAGCAGCGTCGCCGCGCCGTCGTCCATGATGAGGTCGAAGCCCATCTTCGCGCGCATCCCATTGCGCTGCATCCAGCTCTTGCCCGGCGCGTCGCCGAGATTGATGACCAAGGCCTTTCGCTCGATGGGGATGCTCGCTCCATCCGGCGAGCAGGTCGTCACGCCCGCCACCTTGGGCGGGATCGAAGACATTTCGATGGGCGACATGGCGGGTTCATCGGGACCGAGCACCGAAGTCGGATCTTCGTCCTCGCCGTACCCGGGTCCGCCCCACGGCAGGAAATTGAAGTAGGAGTCGCCCGCGGCGGCGTGGTCGCCCGAGCCATCCCATGACGATCCGGTTTCCGACGAATCCAGCGCGATGCGCGTCCAGTTCTCGAATCCGAATTTGTTGTCCGCATCCAGTCCGAGCGTCGCGGCGTCGGTCCAGACCCAGCCCTCAGCGGCCGACGCGGTGTCGATCGCGGCATTCTGCGCGATCCACTCGCTGCCTCGCCCGCCCTCGCCCCAGCTTCCGCTCCGGTCGTTATCGACGACGGCGTTGAGCACCGTGGCGCCCGAGGGAACGGAGGAACTCTCCACACCAAAACGCACCGAGACCGTATTGGCCGAGTGATCGAGTGACAGCATCGCGAGGACGCGTCCGAACGATTCCTTCGCATCCGCGGGTGCGGGCATCGACTCCGCCGCCGGGTTCGCCGGCGCGTACACACGCAGCACCGGTTTGTCGCTCAGATAAATCGACGTGCCGTTGACATTCGGCCACCAACTCTGCTCCTCGACCGTGACCTCACCGCTCGCGGGATCGGCCGAAACGTAAAGAACGGGATGCGCGAACTGCGCGAAGGGATCGAGATCGACGAACGCGAACCACCGATCGCCATCGGCCTTGGCCGACTTGGCGGACTCCGACGGCGGCGCGTCGGGATTGTCGTCGTCGCCGGGCGACGCCTCCGGCTCGGCGGTGACGGCCGGCGCGACCTCGTCATCCGCGCCGAGCGGTTCTTCGAAGATCATCGCCTGCCAACCCGAATCCACGCCATGCTCAGCCACCGCGTTCGCGACGAGGCCGACGAAGGAATCCACGGCCTCGACGGGGCCGCCGTCATCGTCGCCGCTCGACGAATCGTCATCGTCGTCGCCGCAAGAGCATCCTGCGAACAAACCCAGGGCCAGAAGGAGCAGGGCAAACAGAAGGCATCGGCGCATGGCGGTTCTCCGTTGGGCGCGAGTGTCGAACGAATCGCTGATGTTGTTGGGATGATCGTCGGCCAAATGCGGGCAACGTGTCAATAACCGCTCGTTAGTTCACGGTCGACGCTCTTCCGAAAATCCACTGCGGCTGATCGAAAACGAGTGCGTCGAGGGGAATGCGCAGGTCCGGGTGGTCGCCGAATTTGTGCGCGACGTAGGCGAGAGCGGCGAATGTCATGGCTATCATGAAAACATGCCAGATCGGACCGGCGAGGGGGCCGAGAAGCAACGAGTCCCAGATCAAAATCCAGCACCACATGAGCGACGCGCGAAAGGCGCGTCGGCGAAGGACGGGAACCGGAAGCAGGCGGCTGAACAGGAGCGGAAACGCCAGCGCCGGGCGCCAGTACCACATGCCCAGGTAGCCGAGGACGTTCCCGCGATACTGGAGCGTCCACCATTTAAGCGACGAGTTGAGCGTCTCGAGGCAGACACCGAACGCCACGAACACGACAACGCACGCGGCGAGCAGCCGTCCGAAGGACACGTCGGATTCACCGGGACGTCGTACGAGGGACAGCCCGATGGTCAGGGCCAAATAGAACGTGAAAAAGAATCCAAACAGCGAGAAAAGCGGGACATTTCCGCCGTGCCAGACGTCGAGCAGGTCCGCTTCGGCGGCGCGATTGAAGACGTAAACTGAGGGGTCGTACACCGCGGCCGGCGGGATGGTGAAGGCGAGAAAAAGCAGTGTCGTTCGATGGGGCCGAAAGTAGATGGCGTGCGTCAGAAGATGAATCACGACGAGATTCTGTGCTACCAGAAGGACCACTCGCGCCCCATGATATCCGTTGGACCGGACAAAGGTTCACAGAAACTTCGCGCCTTGTCCATGGGCGTTGTCCATGGGGCCTGGGTCGACGAAGGACGGGGTCGAACCAGCTCCACCGATCAGGCGTGCTCGGCGCGAAAGGGGTCGGTACGACGAAAAACGAATTGCGGACCGGGATACTGCAACCGCGCGATGGCGATGTCCCCGCGAATCCACCCGAGACGCCCGCCGATCCAAACGGAGAGCGGTGTGAGGAAGATGATCGCGGTGCAGATCATTTCGTAAACCTGCGGCAGGCCCATCGCCCGAACGACCTGGATGGACGCCATCCATCCCACGGCGAGCAGGAGGGTGAGCGCCGTCATGCGCCGGCGAATCCGGACGTCTTCGATCATCGCGGCGAAAAAAATCGGGAACGAAATCGCCGGGCGCCAGATCCACATGCCGACATACGCAAAGGCGTTCGGGTCCGGATCCTTGAGCGCCCACCACCCGAGGCTCTCGTTCAGAATCTCCATGCAGACACCGATCAGGACGAACACGATGATCGATGTGTTGACGAACTCGGAATACCGGGCTGTTCTTTCGTGGAGCATTCGAACGAAGCTCGTCGCGATGGAAAGCGACACGTAATAGACGAAAAGAAAGCCGAGCAGGTTGACGATGGGGCACCAGGCATCGAAGACCCCGATCGTCATCCCGGGGTTTCGATGGAACTCGTAGATCGTCGGGTCGTACATGACCGCGAACGGGAGCGTCGCGCCAAGAAACCATAGAGACGTGCGGTGTGGACGAAAGTAGAGCATGTGCGCGAGGAGAAGGACCACGACGATCTGCTGGGCGAAGGCGAAGATCACGAGCGCCTCCGCCATTCACGCCGGATGCTCCAAATGGACAGAATGAGAAACGGAGTCACTCCCAGATACTTCGTCCATGCCGCGTTGTGGGAGCAGAGCTGAACCACCACCACGCCCACGAGAGCGAATACGCTAAGCTGCGGTAGTATCATGAAGATCCGCACGACTGTCGACCGTGCGGTTTGCTCTGGGCTGTTCGATTTCATCACGATGCCGCTCAATCCCGTCACATCCCCGGACGAGGCGGAATGACCGCTAAAACGCGGATTGACCGCCAGAACACGATGGTCATTTTAGTTATCTTAGGTCGAAAAGGCAAGAAGTATCGACCGGACGTCCGGATTTTTCCCGGGCGATGCCAAGTCGCCCCGTCCTCGTCACGTTCTTTCGGAGAAGCTCAGCCGTGGCTGGGCGCGCGTGCCTTGATCTCGACTTGGGCACCGGCGATGATGAGCGCGATCCGCCGCCCATCCACGACGAAACGAGGAAACGCATGTCCGCCGCGAACAACGAACACACCGCCCACAAGGGTTTTGTATTGGTCACGGGATCTTCGACCGGCATCGGGCGCGCCACTGCGCGACTTCTCGCCCGCCTCGGTTTTTTCGTCTTCGCCGCCGTGCGAAAGGACGCCGACTCCGAAAGCTGGCGCGCCGAGGGACAGGATCGGATCGAGCCCGTGATTCTCGACGTCACGAGACCCGAGACCATTTCCGCCACCATGACGCACATCGAAACCCGAGTTGGAAACGCGGGCCTTTTCGGGCTGGTGAACAACGCCGGCATCGGCCTCGGCGGTCCCGTCGAATTCCTCCCCATGGACGATCTTCGCCGCCAATTCGAGGTCAATTTCTTCGGCCTCGTCGCCGTCACGCAGGCCGCGATGCCGCTGATCCGCCGCGCGCGTGGGCGCGTTGTCCACGTCAGCAGCGCCTCGGGCCTCGTCTCCCAGCCCTTCGCCGGACCCTACTGCGCGAGCAAGTTCGCCCTCGAGGCGATGGCCGACGCCATGCGCATGGAGCTTCGCTCGGCCGGAATCCAAGTGTCGATTGTGGAACCCGGGCGCATCAAGACGCCAATCTGGGACCGCACGCTGGCGGAGGCCGATCGGCTTCGTGCAAACATGTCCCCAAAGGCGGAGGAGTACTACGGAGCCGAGCTCGACCAGATCACGTCCATCGTGAAAAAGGCCGAGGCGTCGGGAATTCCCGCGGAGCACGTCGCGGAAGCGATTTTGCACGCGCTCAGTTCGCCGTTTCCGCGAATCCGTTACCTCGTGGGCATGGACGCCAGGATTCAAGTGCTCGCAGCGAAACTCCTGCCCACGCGGGCCTTCGATGCGCTGGCGATGTTCCTGATGAAAAAGGGCTGGGTTTAGGCCGGACGAGGGAACGGCCATGGCCGCGATCATTCTCATCGATGCGTGGAATCTGATCCGCACTACGCCGAGCCTTGCGAAAACGGAGGAGCGCGACGGAAACGCCGCCGCGCGGCGAAGACTGATCGAGCAGGTGCGCGAGGCGGCCGAGCGCGAGTCGCCGGATGTCGCGTGGGAACTGGTTTTCGACGGCGCTTCGGACCACGCCGGTTCGATCGAACGCGTCGGGCGCGTGACCGTCATCTGGTGCGCGCCGCGCAGCGCGGACGAGGTGATCGTCGAGCGCGCGAAGGACAGCGTCGCTCTCGGTCGGAAGACGCTGATCGTCTCGAACGACCGCGAGGTGCGCGCGGAAGGCGCGGACGCGATGTGGACGGTCGATTTCCACGAGCACCTGTTGCAGCGGGAACCGATCTTTGAGTCCGTTCCGGCGGCCGGAAAGCCGCCGAAAAGCCGGACGCCCACCGGCGGCGCGCTGGCCACGTTTCTCGTCGAACGCGGGCACCTGAAGCGAGCCGACCGAACGGCGAAACTCGAGGAGGATCTGAAGCACTGGATCGATTACGTGAAAATCGGGGCGAACGCGCCGAACAAACTTGCGAAGCGGATCGAGATCCAGCTTCGTGGATCGCTGCAACTTCATCCCGACCCCGATCCCGAGAAAACCGTGTATCGATCGCTCAAGGAGTTTTTCGGGCGAATCGGATAGACTTCCGTTCGCAGGAGGATCGAACATGGACGCCGACGACCTCGTTTTCGAAGCAGAGCTCTCCGCGTCCATCCGCGTAGTGACCATTCTCGTCTGGGCGGTTGTCATGGGCATGGGCGCCTGGCTCACCTGGCAGGGACTCACGCATGGGCCGCGAGGGATGATCGCCCTCGGAGTGCTCATCCCGGCAGTCCTCGCGGTCACGTGGGCGTTTCACCCCCGCGAGTATCGCATCACGCGCGAAGGAGTCGTGATCGACCGCCCGATCGGGTCGGTGACGATCGCCTGCTCTCAGATCGCGGGCGTCTCGCCCGACTCAAGCCTCATGCGGTTTCCCACGATTCGCATCATGGGATCGGGCGGCTTTCACGGCGTATATGGCCGATTCTGGCGAAAGGGCGTCGGCTCTTTCTCGTCTTACGTCACCAACCCCGCGACGACGGTGCGCATCGACCGCCGCGCCGGCGTCCCCGTCGCCGTTTCGCCGGCAACCCCGGATGCGTTCATCGAGGCGCTGCGCGCGCGATGCACGCCGTGACGCGACGCGTCCAAGGGCATCCCGAAGCGCGGAAACGCGGCGAAATCCCATGGAAAACAGGGCGTCGGCCCTTGACTTTCAAGGGTCCTCATGATGATGTGCCGCCTCACGTTTTCGCTCTCGCGCACGGGGATTCCCACAGGTGACCGCCGATCTGCAAAGCCAGATCGAACACTTCAATGCGCTCATCGCCGAGGGCGCCCCGGCTCACGTGTATTCGAAGCTCGCCGAGGCGTATCGCCGCAGCGGACGGCACGAGGACGCGGCCCAGACCGCCCGCACCGGCCTCGAACGTCATCCCGGGTCCCTCGCGATCCAGGAAGCTCTGGGACTGACGCTGCTCGACATGGGTCAAGCTGAGCCGGCTGTGCGCGCGCTGGCCCCCGTCGTCGAAAAACTCCCCGACAACTCGGTCGCGTCGATCTCTCTCGCAATCGCGCTTTCGCGGATCGGTCGCGTCGACGACGCGATGTCCGTGCTGCGACGGCGACTCGACAAGGATCCGCTCGACCGACCGGCGATGAACCTGCTGCGTCGCCTGGAAACGAAGGGCGCTTCCGAATCCATCGAGGTCCCCGCCCCGCCCGTCGGCCCGGTCCTTGCCGCTGCCCCAAAACCGGCTCAGTCCGTACCGGCGGCCACGGGCGCACCGCAGCCCACGGCGAGCGCACCGTCGCTCGCGCCGACGACACCGACGGACGAATCGGCCGCATCAAAGACACCGCCGCCCGGTCCCGCGCCGGAACCCGAGATCGAGTTGCCGATCCCCGATGCGCCGGTGCGACCCGAAATGGAGTTCGTCGTCCGTCCGCTCGCCGAGGTGTTCCGCGGGCTCGCGGCCGACGACACGGCCGTGGAAACCCCCGAAGGGCTCGATGGTTTTTTCGACGAAGCGCCGAGACCGCTCCAACCCATCCCGATCCTCGATCAGAATGAGACATCGACGACGTGGACCATGTCGGCGACCAACGGACATACGCAGATCGCGACCGAACCCCCGGCATCGCCGGTGCCGGAAGCCCGCGCAAGCGACACTCCCCTGGAGCCGCCGGCGAATGCCGCGTCCGCCGCCGTTCAGGTGGCCGTCAACGTCCCGGGCGACGAGACGGCCGTCGTGAAAAAGCGTGGATGGTGGTCCCGGTTCTGGCGATGGCTCTTTCGAAGGGGAACGTGATGGCCCGAGTGGACGTGATTCACGGACCGAACCTGAATCTGTTGGGGACGCGCGAACCGCACATCTACGGCTCGCGCACGCTCGACGAGATCAATCACGGGCTCGTCGCGCTCGGCGATCATCTCGGGCTCACCGTCCGCACCGCGCAGAGCAACCACGAGGGCGAGATCATCGATCTGGTCCATCGCGCCGGGCGCGAGGCCGACGGACTCATCATCAATCCGGGCGGCTACACGCACACCTCCATCGCGCTTCGCGACGCCATCTCAGCAATCGGCATCGTGACGGTCGAGGTGCACCTGTCGAACATCCACGCCCGCGAGGAATTCCGGCGGCACTCGTACATCGCCGGAGTCGTGCGCGGACGGGTCGAGGGACTCGGGGCCGAGGGTTATTCGCTCGCACTGCGCTGGCTCGCCGGCGTTCTGAACGCGGCCACCGCATGACGACGCGCGTCGCGAATGCCCGGCGAATCCTGGATGATCAGGCGCTCGATGCCCTGGTCGTCTGGAACATGGTGAACGTGCGCTATCTGTCGGGGTTCACGGGCACTGAAGGCGCGCTCGTCATCACGCGTGATCGCGCGCAGTTCCTGACCGACTCGCGGTACGCGACGCAGATTCGCGACGAGGCGCCGGCGTTCGAACATCGGATAGCCCCGGCAAAAATCGCCAACATCGCGGCGGCTCTCACCGACATCAAGGCCGAACACGTCGGATACGAGGACGAAATCCTGCCGGTCGCGCGCGCGGTCGCGCTGCGCGACTCAACGCCGGGAGTCGAGTGGATCGGATTGGGGACACGTCTCGACGCCCTGCGTCTGCGCAAGGACCCGGCCGAGATCGGCCTGATGCGCCGCGCGGCGCGGATCGCGGAAACCGGTCTCGACCGGGCGCTCGGGATGCTGCGGCCCGGTGTGACCGAGCGGCAGGTGGCGCTGGCGTTGGAATTCGCGATGCGCGAGGCCGGCGCGAGCGGCACGAGCTTCGACACGATCGTGGCGTCGGGTCCGCGCGGCGCGCTTCCGCACGGCGTCGCATCGGATCGCACCATCGGCGCGGGCGAGATGGTGACCATCGACTTCGGGTGCGTGGCCAACGGGTACTGTTCGGATCAGACCGTCACCATCGGCGTCGGACACGTGAACGGAGAGATGCGCCGGGTGTATGATATTGTCCTTGAAGCGCAGCATCGCGCCATCGACGCATTGCGTCCCGGCGTTTCGCTGCGCGAGGTGGACGCCCTCGCGCGCGGCGTGATCGCCGACGCGGGGTTCGACGAATTCTTCGGACACGGCCTGGGACACGGCGTGGGCATGGAGATTCATGAAAGTCCGCGAGTGTCCGGTTCGTCGGAATACACCGCGGAGGAGGGGCACGTCGTCACGATCGAGCCGGGGATCTATATTCCGGGTCGGTTCGGCGTGCGAATCGAGGATACGTTGGTGGTGACGCAGTCCGGTTGCGATCGCATCACCTCGATCGACAAGTCCTGGCGGGCGGTCGACGGGGTTACGGATGTTGTTGGGGGGCGGTCTTGAGCAAAGGCAAGAACAAGGGTTCCTTCCTGTCGAAAATCCGGCAGAAGCCCAAGGAGAAAATCGATCCTGAACTCCAGGCCCTGCTCGAATCCGTGCAGGACGACCCGGAGGACATGCGCGCTCGGCTGAAGCTCGCCGACGGCTACCTCAAGCGCGAGGACAAACTGCGCGCCCTCGACCAGTACCTCACGGTCGCCGAGACGTACGCCCAGAAGGGCTTTTATCCCAAGGCCGTCGCCGTCTACAAACAGGCCCTCGCGATCGATCCCGACATGATCGAGGTCTATCTCAAGCTCGCGGGTCAGTACGAAAAATTGGGGCTCATGGGCGAGGTCGTCGCCCAGTACACCAAGGCCGCCGCGATTCACGAAAAGGCGGGCCGGAAAAAAGAGGCGATCGACATCTTCCGCTCGCTGATCGACATGTCGCCCGACAACGCGGTCGGCCGCCTCAAGCTCGGCCAGCGCTATCTGAAGGAAGGTTTTGCCAACGAGGCGATCGCGGAATTTCTCAAAGCCGCCCGCGTCTTCGAGAAGCAGGGCGAGACGGGCGACGTCCGCCGCCTCTACGAAAGCCTGCTCGAAAAGGGTATCGAGGACATGCGCGTCGTGCATCCGCTGCTCGAGATCTACCGGGCGGCGGACGAGCACGAACTGATCCTCCAGCGGCTGTCCGCGCTCAAGACCGACGTCGCCGGATCGGCGAGCGTGCTGGAAATTCTCGCAGGGTCGAGCGCGGCGCTCGGCCGCAAGGCATCGGCGATCGCGGCGTACCAGCAGCTCATCGCGCTCTACGAACAGGCGCGCCGTCCGGACAAGGTCCACGATATCTGTATCGAGATTCTGCGGGTCGACGAGACGCACGTCGCCGCGCTCGCCAATGTCGCCGCGTGGCGCGAAAAAATCGCCGAGCAGGAGCGTGAACGCGCCCGCCGCGCCGAGGAAGAAAAGGCCCGCCGGGCCGAGGCCGAGCAGGAGGCGGAAGTCGATATCGAACTCGAGGGCGAGGAAGACCTCGATCTCGACCTCGCGGACCGCGAAGAAGCAGCTCGGATCGCCGCCGAGGGTCTGGACGTGGACGAGGCGCGCGTCGATCGCAGCGTGCCCGATGCCGTCGAAGAGGACGTGTGGGAAGTCGCCGAGGGCGAGTCGCCGCCCACCGAGGCCGTGGACGTATTCGAAGACTCCAAGGCGCACGAGGCCGAAGACCACATCCCGATGATGGATGTGGTCGAACACGGATACGTGGCCGAGGAAAAGGACGCGCACCGCGTCGATCGCGCCGAGCCCGAAGACCACGAGGTCGAATTCGAAGATCACGCCGAGCCGGTCGCAGCGAAATCCGATGAAGACCTGGACCTGTTTGCTCCCGAGGTTGGCGAGGCCCAAGACGCCGAGGTCGATCTGTTCTCCGAAGGCGCCGAGGCCGGGACGGACGACGTCGACCTGTTCGCGGCGGCCGAGCCAGAAGCGGCCGAAGCGGCCCGCGTGGACGTCACACCCAAGACCGAGCCGGAACCCGAGCCGGAACCCGAGCCCGAGCCCGAAATTCCGGTCGTCGATTGGGATTCGCTTTCGCCCGAGGGCGCGCGCGATCAACTCCATCTCGCGCGCATGGCCTGCGAAGATATCGGAAAACTCGAGCGCTTCGACACCTATCTCGATGACCTCGCGGTCGAGCACCCCGAGGACCTCGTCGTGCTCCAGGCGCAGCACGACCGCGCGCTCGAAACGGGCGACGACGACGCGCGATTGGCGCATCTGTATGACCTCGTCGCCGCAGCGCGAAAGTCCGATTCTGAGGACTTTGACCGCTGGCTCGAAGTGTTGGTCGAAGCCGCACCCGACGATCTCGATGCCGCCGGTCAGCTCGCCGACCGCCTGCACGCGACGAATCCCGACCGCGCCATCGTGATGCACACGTCGCTCGCGCGACGCGCCGCTGAACGTGGTGACACCGGCGAGGCGGAACATCGCCTCGGACGCGTACTCGACATCCATCCCGAAAATCCGGGGGCGCTGGGCGACCTGCTCGATCTGCACCGGCGCACCGGCGACGAAAACAAGACCTTCGCGACGTTGATGCGCCTCGCGCCCGTCGTGGAGAATTCCGGCGATGGCGCCCGCGCCCGCGCGTTGCTCGACGAAGCCCTGCGCCTGCGTCCGGAGTCGGACGAGGCGGCCGACGCGCTGCTGGGTTTGTACGATCGCGGGAAAGACGTCGGCGGAGCCACGGCGCTCCTGTGGAAACTCGGCCGCGACGCCGAAGACGCCAACCGCACCGACGAAGCCGAACGGCATTTCGATGCGCTGCTCACCCGCGACCCCGATCACGCCAAGGCGCGCGAGCACCTCAAGGATCTCTACATCCTGACCGATCGGCCCGCCGAGGCAATCGCGCAGTTGATTTCGCTCGCGAACGTCGCCGCCGAAGCGCGGCGATATCGCGACGCCGAGTCCGCGTTGCGCGAGGCGCTCGGCCTCGACCCGGCCTCCGACTCGGTGCGTCTCGCGCTCGCCGACCTGCTGGAGCGCGCCGATCGCCCGGTCGATGCGGCCAACGAACTGGCCGCTCTGGCCGACGCGTGGACCGCGAGCCATCCCGAAAAGGCGTCCGAAGCTTACGAGCGGGCGCTCGCGCTGGCGCCCTCGTCCGCCGCGCTCATCCGCCGGCACGCCGAGTTCCTGCGCAAGACCGGCAAGGGCGAGCAGGCCCTCGCGCGGCTGTACCAACTCGCCGATCTCGCCTCGCGTCAGGGGCGAACGGAAGAAGCCGAGTCCGCGTACCAAGAGATCCTGGTGCTGGATTCCGCCGCGGATCGCGCCCACTTGGCGCTCAAGGATCTGTACGTCACGACCGGACGCACCGATCAGGCCGTCGCCCAGCTCCTCGCCCTCGCCGAGTCCACCCGCAAGAGCGGCGACGACTCGACCTCCCTGGCTTACCTCGGCGAAATCGTCGGTCTCGCGCCCGAAAACCTCGCGGCGCACCGGGCGATCCTCGAACTGCATGAAGCGAGCGGCAACGTGGACGCGGCGGTGGGCGAGATGATCGCCATCGCGCGGATCCAGGCGGCCGCCGGAAACACCGCCGACGCCGCGACGGCCCTGCGCAAGGTCCTGAAGCTCCGTCCCGAGGACACCGAGGCGTTCGAGCGCCTCAAGTCGATCTACATCGAATCGGGCGACGAAAAACGCGCGCTCGAATTGCTGCTCGGACGCGCCGAGCGCATGGAAAAGGCCGGCCGACTCGAAAACGCCCTCGCCGCGATCGACGAGGTGCTCGTTCTCGTTCCCGGACGCATCGACGCCCTCGAGGCGCGCAAGGCGTTGCTCCTCGCCCTCGGCAACACCGACGGCGCGGTGTCGACGCTGCGTCTGATGGCGGCCGTGCACCGCGGCGCGGATCGGTCGGCCGATGCCGAAAACACACTGCGCGAGATCGTGCGTCTGGCCCCCTCGGACATGGCCGCGCGCGAGGAACTCGCCGAACTCTATCTCGCCTCGAATCGCGCCGAGCGAGCCGTCGCTCCCTACGAAGAACTCATTGACCTCGCCGAAGCGTCGGGCGACGTGGACGCGATCGAGCGCTATGCCCGGGCCGTTTTGCAAATCGCGCCCGATCGCACGCGGGCTCTCGAGGCACTGGCCGAACTCTACGAGCATCAGGAGCGGGGCTCGGACGCCGCGAAGATCTTTGAGACCCTCGCGGATCTCGCCGTCGCCGGAAACGATGTCACCGCCGCGCGCGATTGGCTCGGACGGGCGTCGATGCTGCTTCCCGATGATCCGGGACCGCTCACTCACCTGCTCGAAATCGCCCGATCTCAGGGCGACGCGGCGGTCCAGGTGCGCGCGCACATCGATCTCGCCACGCTCTTTTCACGTCTCGGTCAAAACGACCACGCCGAAACGCAGCTCAACTTCGCGCTTTCGGTCGAACCCGGCGCGGATGCCGCGCTCGACGCCCTCGTCGCCCTCTACCGGGCGACCGACCGCGACGCGCTCACTATTCCGCACCTTGTCGCACTGGCCGAGATCGAGATCGAACGTCAGAACACATTCGCCGCCGAGGAGCGCCTGAATGCGGTTCTCGAGATCGACGACGGCCACGCGGGCGCGCTCGAATTGCTGTCGGACCTGCACCTGCGTTCGGGCGATACCGACCGGGCCGTGCGCGAACTCTTCCGCCTCGTCGCCGCCGCGCAGACGCGCGGGGACATCGAGAGCGCCTTGGCGACGCTGGCGCGCGTCGAATCCGCCGACCCGACAAACATCGAGGCGATCCGCCGTCGCGCCGATCTGCTCGAAGAGGCGGGACGCCCCGACGAGGCCGTCGACGAGCTCACTCGCCTCGCAAACGCGCTGCGTCGCGCGGGCGATACCGACGAAGCGGGGAAGACCCTGCGACGAATCCTCGCGGCCGACCCGCGCCACGAGGCGGCGCACGTCGAGCTCGTCTCGCTGTGCCGCGAATCGGGCGACACCGACGGGGCGATCGACGAACTCTTCCGCCGCGCCGATATCCTCACCGCCGACGGCGAAACCGCCGCCGCGGCCGCGGCGCTCGGCGAAATTCTGGAAACGGCGCCCGGCAACGATCGCGCCCTGTGGGATCTGGCGGATCTGCACGAACTCACCGGCGAAATCCCCGAAGCGATCGACCGGCTCATGTCGCTCGCCCGTTACGCCCACGACGCGGGTCGTCCCGAACGCCGCGAGGAAGCGCTGCGCCGCGTGATCGCCCTCGATCCGGTGCACGGCGAAGCACAAATCCAGCTCCGCGCCCATTACGCCGAATCGGGCCGAACCGAGCAGGCGATCGAATTCGCTTACGATTATGCCGCGCGGCTGATTGCCGGCAGGCAGAGCGACCGTGCCGAGGCCGTCTATCGCGACATCCTGCGTCTCGACGCGACCTCCGACCGCGCGGCCGAGCAGCTCGTGGATCTCGCGATCGGCCGAGGCGACACCGCTCGTGCCATCGAAGTCCTGCGGGGACGGGCCGACGCCGCCGAAGCAGCGGGCGACACCGACCGGCTCGTGTCCGTTCTGCGCCGGTGCGTCGCGATCGACGCCTACAATCCCGATGAATGGGACCGGCTCAAGGACGTTTATGTCGCAGCAGGTCGCCGCGCCGAGGCGATCGAAACGATCTTCGAATCGCTCGAAACCCTCTCCGAAGCGATGTCCCCGGACGAGATCGAGGGCCGCCTCCTCGAAGTGCTCGCGCTCGACGACGGAAACACGCGCGCGCTGCGCCGGCTCGGCGATCACTATCGACGCCAGGGCGCTGCCGATCGCGCCGCCGACGCGCTCATGCGCCTGGGCGAAAGCTGCGCCGAAGCCGGCGAATCCGCGGCGGCCCGCGCCGCATTCGCCGAGGTCGCGATGATCGATCCCAACCATGCCCCGGCGCTGGTCCGGCTCGCCGATCTCGCGCTCGCCGCGGGCGATGGCGACGAGGCCGCGAGCGCATACCTGCGGGCCGCAGGAACGCTCGTTGGGCAAGGCGATCACGACGGCGCAATCCGCGCGGCGAACGCCCTGCTCGAAATGGGCCGTCACGAGGAACGCGCGCTCGCCATCGCGCGCGACGCGTACTCGGCGAAGGGCGACGCCGTCGCCGTGGCGGAGATCGAGCGTCGTCTCGCCGACCTCGCCGAATCGACCGGCGATCTTTACGCCGCGGAAGGCGCGCTGCGCGCCATCGCCCAGAGGGACGTGGAAGACTTCACGATTCGCGGCCGACTCGCCGACGTGCTGGCCCGCGAGGGCAAGACCACCGAGGCACTCGCCGAACTCTACGCCGTCGCCGATCTCGCGGCGAAGGCGGGGGACGTCGCCACGCAGGCATCGGCGCTCACGCGCGCGGTCGAGATCGATCCCGACAACGCGAAGGCGCATCGGCGCCTGCTGCGCCTGCACGAAGCCGCCGGCGACACCGAGGCCGTGCGCGCCCGCATCGACGAGCTCATCCGCATCCATTCCGGGCTTCGCGAAAACGAAGAGGTCGAGGCGCTCTACCTGCAACGGTTGCAGCTCGATCCGACCGACGCCCCAGCGCGCGAAGCGCTCTCGGAGCTTTATGTCGCGTCGGGCGAGACCGACAAAGCGCAGCTCTTCCTCTTCGACGAAGCCGAGACCGCGGAGCACGAGGGCCGCGAGGAAGACGCACTGGCGCTCTACGAACGCATTGTCGCGCTCGACGGCGCGAACGAGGCCGCGCGGCTGCGCGTTCACGAACTGCACAGGGCCGCGGGGAACATGGCGGCCGCGGCCGGCGCGCTGATCGGTCTCGTCGATCAGTGCATGGCGGCCCGGCGATACCACTCGGCCGAGAAGCATCTGCATGCGATTCTGTCGATGGACCCGACGAACGGCGCGGCCAAGGAGCGCATCGCCGATCTGTTCATGCGCTCGGCGCAGGAGAAAGCGCAGGTCGAGAGCCTCTTGCGACTCGCTGAAAAAGCGCTGGGCGCGGGGCAATACGAAGAGGCGCGCGCCCGGCTCGACGACGTGCTCGCGCTCGATCCGGAGAATCCCGAGGGACGCAACCTCGTCAACGCGATCCACTTCCGCCAGCCGGCGGTGGCCCGGCGCGAAGCCGGAGCGATCTTCGAGGATGTCGAAGTCGAGTATCAGGACCAGGGAGACGTGGCGATCTCGTGGAGCGACGAGGATCGCGGACGGCAGCCCGCGATGGAGGAACCGCACGCCGCCGCGTCGTCCGCGTTCGCGGACACGTCGGCCGAAATCGATCTCTTCTCCGAGGGCGGCGAGCCGCGTGACGTCGAGTCGGGCTTCGACATCGATACCGGTGAAGGCGACGTCGCTGACGCCGTCGAGTCGCCGGTGGTGGACATCTTCGCCGCGCCGTCCGCCCCCGCGGACGAGACTCTGGACGGTGAAGAGGGCGAACTTGCCGCAGCCGCCGAGGCCGCGGACTTCAGCGTGGACGCTTTCGCGGTGCGCGAAGACGAGGCCCGTACGACCGAGATCGTCGCCGAGCCGGTGGATCTGTTCGGATCGGTGACCGAGGAACCGCGCCTGCCCGAGCCCATGCCCCAGGCCGAGCCCGCGGACGTGGATCTCTTCGGCGACGGGGACGATTCCGCGCCCGAACCCGAGGTCGACCTGTTCGGCGAGTCGGCGAAGCCCGAATCCGCGCCGCCGTCGGAGTGGCCGGATGTCGAATTGCGCCCGGGCGGCGATCTCGAATCGACGACGGGCCCCGCGGAACCGTCGTTTGAGATCGTACACGAAGACGGTCTCGCGACGGACGAGGTGGATCTGTTCGACCGGCCGGACGCGGGATCGGACGACGTCGATCTGTTCGCGCCGACCGAGGAGACGCTCGAAGAAGCCACTGCCGGAGACGACCTCGTTGAGGAATTGCTCGAACTCGAGGAACGCAAACCGGCGCGCGACGAGGCAAAGGGCATCGGAGAACTGCTGCTCGACAGCCTGATCGGTCCGGAGAAAACACCGGCGCCGATTCCCGAGCGCCGCGCCGTCGAGACCGACATGCTCGACGACTTCATCAGCGCGCTCGGCGGCGAGTCGGCCGGCGCGCCTTCCGCGGCGCCCGGCGACTTCCTCGCGGACCTCGCCTCCGAATTCCGCAACATGCTCGGCGGCGAAGCGCCGCAGGACGCGCAGGCGCATTACGCGCTCGGCATCGCATTCCGCGAGATGGAGCAGACGAACGACGCCATCACCGAATTCGAAAAAGCGCTCGCGCTCGGCGACGAGGCGATGGAATCGCAGATCGCGCACCAGCTCGCTCAGTGCTACATCGAGGCCGAGACTTGGGACCAGGCGGCGGAGTACCTGTCGCAGACGCTCGACGCCACGGAGCGCGGCGGCGGCGACATCGATCCGGTGGACGTGCGCATGGATCTGGGGCTCGCGTACAAGGCGATGGGTAAGCTCAAGCGGGCGTTGGCGACCTTCCAGGAAGTCGATGCGCAAAACGCCAACTACCGGGGCGTGAAAGCCGAAATCCAGAGCCTGAAGAAGCAGCTCGGCGAGGGCGGCGACGAACCGCCCGACAACATCAGCTTCGTGTGACCACGGCGCGTTGTCGCCGGCGAAACGTCGAAGGGCGGGGAGTTCCCCGCCCTTCGCTTGTCATCGTTTCGGAACTTAGACGATCGATGTGGGCGCCGCCGGGCCGACGGCGGTCGGGTTGCCCGAACGCAGGTCGACGAGGCGCGTCTCGATGAACTTGTTGAACCTGTCGTGCGCCATTTGGATCGTGTTCGCGGCGGTGTCGAGAATGCCTTTGTCGTTCACGCCGAGATTCGACAGAATTCCCAGCGCCTCGCTGTAGCCCTGGTCGATCGCGCCGTTGATGAGCGCCTGATAGCTCACCAGCGCATGTTCCTCGCTCATGTCGGGATTCTGCTGCTGGTAGAGACCGAAGAGCCCGATCGCGAAATCCGCGATTCGCCCGCTGACAGCCTGGGGCGACGTGTCCACGGTGGACAGATCGTAGCCGAGTTCCTTCGCCGCGAGCTGCGTCATCTCCAGAATCTTCTGGAGCGACCTGTCGGCGACCACCTGGAGGGAGCGCGCGCGATCGACCGACCCGATGCGGACCTGATCCGCGATGCCGGGTTTCGACTTCTTCTCGATGCGTTGCGCGTCCTTGGATCCGGCCGCGACCGCGGCCTGCGAGCCGGTCAATCCGTTGACGTTCATCCTCGCCCTCCGGTGGCGTGCCAAGGGAATCCGCCGCGTCCGCTTCGGACCCTCGTCATGGTATCGGAAACGATCTTATGAAACTTGAGCGACGCCGCGCAATCGCCTTCGTAGCGCGGGGCGAACCCTACAGCCAGGCGTCGAGGCCGGTTTCGCGCAGCACCTCGCGCAGCCGCTCCACGCCTTCATAATTGGGGCAGCGCGTGCAGATCGGATCGAAGAGCGGCTTGTCGTTGGCGAAGCGGTAGTCGCGGTGCGTCGCCATGTACTTGCCGGCCACGCGGGCGCGGTCGTAGTCGTCGCCCGTCCAGATGTCGCGGAATCGCGCGGTGTTGACGTCGTGCACGACCTTCGGGCTGCAACAGTAGCTCACGCGCCCGTCGGCCCAGACGCGGGAGAACGCCCATCCCACGAGGCAGCCGTCGTCGAGATACCGCGTGCCGCTCCAGTTCTGCGCGCTCTCGGCGAGCTGCACGTCGATGTTCTCGACGACCCGAATTCCCGCCGTTTCCGCGACCTTTTTCGCGTCCACGATGTGACTTCGCACGCGGGCCAGTTCTTCGTCCGACAGGGCCAGCTCGCGATTGTACGGCTCGATCGCCGTGAGCTGGTAACGCAAGTGATCGACGCCGAGACGTGCGCCGAGTTTCGCGAACGACACAATGTCGTCCACGTTCCGATTGCCGATCACGCACACCAGCACAACCTCGGGCTTGTCCGACACGTCTCGCCCCTTGATGCGCATGAGCGTTTCCAGATTCGCAATCACGCGGTCGAACT
Organism: Deltaproteobacteria bacterium; assembly: GCA_020845895.1. Lineage (NCBI taxonomy): Bacteria > Pseudomonadati > Myxococcota > Myxococcia > Deltaproteobacteria bacterium. The sequence continues at coordinate 38,584 of JADLEX010000057.1, forward strand.
CGTCGTCGGGCGCACCCGGGTGCGTGCGTCGGTACACCTCGCGGTCCGAGGCCATGAGGCTCACGTACAGCAGGTCGCACCCCGCCTCGACGAGCGTGGTGGCCAGCTCGGGCGTCAGTCGAATGCCGTTCGTGAAGAGCGTCGTGAAGAGCTTTCGATCCTTCAGATAACGCACCATGTCGGCGATGCGCGGGTGCGTGGTCGGCTCGCCCTTGCCCGAAAGCACGACGTCCTCTCCCGCATGCAAATCGGCGAGGTCGTCGGCGAGACGCGTGAACACGTCCCAGTCGAGCATGGACTTCTTCCAGTTCGGCCCCAGATCCTCGCGGCCCTTCGCGAGCGGCGAGTGGAACCAGCACGGCACACAGTCGGTGTTGCACGAGTTCGTCACGTCGAGGTGAAACGTGCGCGGGCCGACGAGGGCCATGTTTGCGACGACGCCCAGCGCGCGCAGCCGCTCCGACTCGCGGATGTCGCCGCTCGCCGCCCGGGCGAAACACTCCTGAAGGCTTCGCGTCGCGGGATCGAGATCGACGCCGATCTTGCCCAGCACCATGCGCGCGCCCGCTAGAAAGTTTTCGACGCGGCCCGAAAGGGTTTCGAGCGGCGTAACCGACAGGGCGAGCATTTCGGCGTTTGGCGCGCGTCGCCCCGTGGTCTCCTCGATCAGCGCGGCGATCTTCGGCAGGCGAAAGATGTTGTCCGGCAGCAGCGGAACGCGGATTCGATCGCCCGGTGCGGACGCACGTAGCGCCTCGATGGTCCGCGAAAAGCGCCGCCCCTCGCCCAGGATATGGTCGTGCAGCAGGTCGATGTCCGCCGCGAGGCTGACGAACGGCATGCCGACGCGGATGGGACTCACGGCGTCGGGAAGCACGGCGGAGATCGGCGCGGCTTGCGACGCGGTAGGCCGTGGCGGCTTCAAGCCCGATGGCGCGGGCGCGACCTGCGGCGACGTCGCGACGAACGCAACCGGGGTGTAACCTTCCGGCGCTCCCGGGGGCTTGGGTGCATTCGGTCTCGGCCCGCCGTTCGCGCGCGGCGGCTCGGGGCGAGGGCGTTCGTGCGTGATGACGGTCGCGGCGACGGCGGGGAGAGCCGTCGCATCACCAACGAGCCCGCCGTGACTCGCGGCGATGAGCGCGTCGCGGGAGGCGCCTGCCTTCGCCATGTCGACGAGGCGATCCACCAGCGCGGCATCCTCGGGAGTCAGCCCGCCGCGGATGCGCATGACCTCCTGATTATGCCCGAGGTTGTCGCAGATGCGAAAACACCCGGGAAGCGGGAAGTTCACGTCGTGGCCGATCTGCATGAGCCACGGGTCGTTCTGATCGATCTTGATCGTGTGGCGGCGGAATTCGTCGTGCCGGTCGCCGAACCAGACGTTGTCGAAGCCGTCCTTTGCCTGCCCCGACGGGATTCGGTGCGATTTGAGACACGCATTCACGAGCCCGGTGGTGGTGATGCGCGTGAAGAACCACCCGGCCGCGCAGGGAATCGTCGCGACGATGCCGTTGTCGAAGACGCCCTTGAGGGCATCGACGTTGTGCAGGCGGCGCATCATGAGCTCGGTGTGGACGAAAGGCTTGTTGTCCTGCCGGAACTCGGCGTGCCACCGATCGATCCACGCGATGTGCGACTCGTTGAGGTTGAATATCGACGTGCGGCCGGGGATCGGGTCCATCACCGACAGCTCGACCTCCTCGACGCCGAGATCGCGCCCGTAGGCGATCATGCCCGGAATCTCGCGGTAGTTGAGGCTGCACACGACGTTGTAGATTTTCACGCGCGGGACGCGCAGACCGGCGGCGCGCCGCGCGGTAAGCCTTGCCAGCAGATCGGTCACGATGCGAAAGGTCTTTTCGCTTTTGTTCGGATGCAGCTTCGCGTACGTCTCCCCGGTCGCGGCCCAGACGGAGACGATGAGGTTGTCGAGCCCCACGTCGCACAGCGCGTCGAGCTGCACCTCGTTCGTGCACACGAAGCTCGTGTTCACGGTACAGCGCATCCCGGCGTCCTTGATCCAACGCACCACGTCGATCAGGTATTTGTAGCAGCTCGGGTCGCCGCCGCCGCCCAGAAACACTTCGGCGACGCGCAGGTCCTTGAGGCGCGGGATGAGGTCGAAGACGAACCGCGGCGAATGCTCATCCAGTTCCAGCGTATCGTAGTGATCGCCGTCCCGCAAAAACGGCGAGCGCGCCCAGCACCCGACGCAGTTGTTGGGGCAGGTGTCCGTCAGGTCGAGATGCACCATCTCGGGCCCGATGAGCGCCCGGTCGCCCAGTTTCATGCCCGCGAGTCGTAGTGCGGTGTCGCCGTCGATGGCCAAATCGTCCTCTCGAAAATCCGATCGTGCATCGCCCGACCGGGTATCGCGTGTTGTCCGATCAAGCTTTGTAGCACACGTCGGAGGCGTTGGGGATGAATTGCGTCAAAGCCGTGTTTTCCTTGACAAAAGCGAAGCCCCCGGCATAACGTCGAGGCGGTTCTCCAGAGGTGATGGAATGCGTTTTCGCGCCGTGTTCGTCGTGACGTTGTGCCTCGCGGGCATTGCCCTCGCCGCGTGTTCGCGCGAACCGGTCGTCTTCGGCGATCCGGGCACGGCCAAATTCTCGAAGATCAGCACCGCCATGCTGCGACAAAGCGCGGTCGATATGATGGGCCGCCCGATCACAATCGGCGAAAAGTTCCTCATGTCACTCGGGACGGAGTTCGCCGAAGGGTACGAGGCGTTCCTGTGCAAGGGCGATTTCGGAGAGATCGTGATCCTGTGCCCCTTGGGCAAGTACAGCGACCAGATCAAGTCCCTGCGAAAGGGCCGCCCGATTGTCGCGTATGGATTCGTCACGACGATCGTTCCACCCGGCAAGCAGCGCGCCCTCATTGCGGTCTCCGTCGAATAGGGCTTCCATCTCATGACCATTCCCGCGTGCGTCCTCAAGTTCGGCCGCGAAAAGAGCCTTCTGGCGAGGCATCCCTGGGTGTTTTCCGGGGCGCTGCAACGTGAACCTGACGTCGACCGCGGCGAGACGGTGGATGTCGTCACCGCCGACGGGCATTTCGTCGCGCGCGGCGCGTATAACCCCGACAGCCAGATCCGCGTTCGCGTCTACACGTTTGAACCCGAGGCGATCGACGAGTCCTTTTTCGAACGGCGTATCCGCGAGGCGCTTACGTGGCGGCGCGCCCTGCTGCCCGCGGATACGAACGCATTCCGCGTGTGTTTCGCCGAAGGCGACGAACTCCCCGGCGTGATCGTCGATCACTACGACGGGTTTGTCGCGCTCCAGTTGCAGACCGCCGGCGCCGATGCGCGGCGCGAGGACATCGTCGAGGCCGTCCGCCGTGTGCTCGCGCCCAAGGGCATCTACGAGCGCAGCGACAGCGGTTTCCGCCGCGAGGAAGGGCTCGACACGCGCACAGGTCCGTTGTTCGGCGACGTGCCGCCCGCGACGCTGCCGGTGAAGGAATCGGGTGTCACGCACCTCGTGGACATCGCGAACGGCCAGAAGACCGGCATGTTCCTCGACCAGCGCGATTCGCGCGCCGTCGCGCGGCGGCTCGCAAACGGCAAAACCGTTCTCAACGTGTTTTCCTACACCGGCGGATTCGCGCTCGCCGCACTCGCGGGCGGAGCCACGCGCGCGGTGAACATCGATACCAGCGGCGCGGCCCTGGCCATCGCGCGCGAGGCGTACCGGGCGAACGGATTCGCGGTGAATGACGCCGACTTCATCGAGGACGACGCATTTGCGCGACTGCGTGTCATGGACGAGCGATTCGATGTCGTGATTCTCGATCCGCCCGCGTTCTGCAAGAGCCAGTCGCACGTCAAGACCGCCCTGCGCGGTTACAAGGACGTTATCATGCAGGGTCTACGGCGCACCAAGCCGGGCGGCCTGTTGCTCGCGTTTTCGTGCTCGGGGCACGTGGACGCGACGCTCTTCCAAAAGGTCATCTTCGGCGCGGCGCTCGACGTCGGCCGCCAGGCGCAAATCCTCGCCCGGCTCGGCCACTCGTTCGACCACCCGATCAACATCTATCATCCCGAAGGCGAATACCTGTCCGGCTACGTCGTCCGGGCGGGACGCGAGGAGGCTCACGCGCGATGAGAAAGATCGAGATGGTGCGGTGCGCCGTAAGTTCGCCGAACGACCCCGGGCACAGCGACGATGCGAAGTCCCTGCGTTTCGTGCCGTCGGAGATTTTCCGGCTCTGGCAGTACCTGATGGTCAACGTCAAGGGATTCACGCTCTTCGACACGGTGACCGGGGTGTGGATGGACGAGGAAATGTACTCCCGCGAACGGCAGGCGATGCCGAACGCCGCGCCCGATCACGTCGTCGAGGTGTCTTTTACCTACGTGCGCGAGACCGACGTCGGCCGACCGGTCATCCGCTATTTCCCGCAGGACCACCTCGAAAATATCATGTCGGTGTTCCTCAAGCACTTCAGCAAGGAACACATCCACGGACACACGCGCAAGATTCCGGGATTTTTCGTCGGAACCTGACCGCGCCGCTCACGCACGCTCGCGGATCTTCACGCCGTACTTGCGCATGAGGGCGTGGAAGTTCGTCCGCTGCATCCCGGTCTCTAAGGCGGCTTTTGAGACGTTCCAGTTCGCCCCGTCGAGCGCGCGCAAAATGAACTTCTGCTCGACCTTTTCGTAGGCCATCTCGCGGATGCGCTTCTTGATGTCCTTGAGTTCGTCCACGTTCTTCGGGATCTCCCACTCGTCCTCATCCATCGCCCCGCGGCCCGCGGCGATGGCGCCCGGCAGGTCGCTTTCCTCGATCAGCTCCGAGTCCGCCGTCGCGACGAGGCGCTCGACGATGTTCTTGAGCTCGCGCACGTTGCCCGGCCACGCGTAGGCGATCATCTTTGCCACCGCACCCGTCGAGAATCCTTGCACCGGCGTCGTCGTGCATTCGCGGGCAAGGCGCAGGAAGTGCGTCGCGAGCAGGGGGATGTCGTTCATGCGCTTGCGCAGCGGCGGAATGTTGATGGGCAGCACGTTGATCCGGTAAAAAAGGTCCTCGCGAAACTCGCCGCGCTCCACCATCTGCGCAAGATCCTTATTCGTCGCGCAGATCAGGCGGATGTCCACCTCATGCCCTTTCGTCGCCCCGACGGGCCAGATCGTCCGGCTCTCCAGCGCGCGCAGCAGTTTCCCTTGCAGCTCGAGGGAAATGTTCGAAATCTCGTCGAGAAAGAGCGTGCCGCTCGCCGCGAGCGTGAAATAGCCCGGATGATTGCGCATCGCGCCGGTGAACGCGCCCTTGACGTGGCCGAACAGCTCCGACTCGACCAGCGTGGGCGATAGCGACGACAGATCGACCGGCACGAAAGGCTGCGACGCGCGCAGACTGTTTTGATGGATGGACGCCGCGACGAGTTCCTTGCCCGTTCCCGACTCGCCGAAGATGAGCACGGAAAAGTCCGTGGGCGCGACCTTGAGGATCTGTTTTCGCAGCTCCTCCATGGTGTCGGATCGCCCGATGATGTCGGCCTCGGCGGCGGTGCGCGACAGCTCGCTCTTGAGAAACTCGTTCTCCTGACGCAGACGGTGATTTTCGAGCGCCTGAGTCACCGCGTGCGCGAGTTCCTCGGGAGTGAAGGGCTTGGGGATGTAATCGAACGCGCCCTTCTTGATGCACGCGATGCTGGTCTGGATCGTGGCGTAGCCCGTGATGATGATGATCGGCATCGAGGGCCGCGCGGCCTTGATACGCTCGAGCACCTGCTCGCCCGGCAAGTCGGGCATACGCAGATCGACGAGGGCGAGGTCGAAGCGACCGGACTCGGCGGTGCGCACGCCGTCCTCGCCGGACAGCACGTACTCCACGTGGTGCCCCTCTTCCTCCAGAATCCGTTTGCAGGTCACGCATACGGACTTTTCGTCGTCGATCACGAGAATGTTCGCGGAAGGTCTGGTCATGTCGAATCCCCAAATCGGGCCGCCCGACGCGCGTCAGGCGAACGAGACCGCCTGACTCTCGATCGCCATGAGGGGCAGCGTGACGACGAGCGTCGTCCCCTCCCCCACGGCGCTTTGCACCTGGATCATGCCGTTGTGTTTCTTGATGATGCCGAGCGACACGGAAAGACCGAGCCCCGTACCCTTGCTCTTGCCTTTGGTCGTGTAGAACGGTTCGAAGATCTTCTTCAGGTCGTGCTCGGGAATGCCGGTGCCGGTGTCTTTCACGACGACCTCGGCGAACGCGCCGCTGGAATCGTCGTCCACCGAGATCTCGATGCGCGCGGGGGCGTCGGGCAGCGCGGCGCGCCGGTCGCGGATCGCCTCCGCGGCATTGAGCACGACGTTGGTGAAGACCTGCTGCAACTGCCGGGCGTCGGCGTGGACGAACAGGTGCCCGGGGAAATATCGCGGCTCGACCGTCACCATGTTCATCGCGCCGTAGTTGCGGATGAGCCCCAACGTGTCGCGCACGACTTGATTCAGGTCGATCACCTTTTTTGCGATCGGGCGCTCGCGCGCGAAATCGAGCAGGCCGGCGACGATCTCCCGGCAACGTGTCGTTTCGGCGACGATGATCTCCAGGTCTTCGCGCTCGGGAGCGCCCTCCTTTGCATGCCGCAGCATCAGGCTCGACAGGCTGAGAATCGACGTCAGCGGATTGTTGATCTCGTGCGCGACGCCGGCGGCGAGACGGCCGATGGAGATCTGCTTTTCGACTTCCGACAGCCGATGCTCCGTCGCCTCGCGCAGCATCTGGTCGCGCTCCTTCACCGCCTGAATCATGCGGTTGAATGCTTTCGACAGACGCCCGAGTTCGTCGGAGCTGTGCAGCCGGACCTTGTGGTCGAGGTCGCCCGCGGCGACCCGGCTCATGCCCTCGGCCAAGTCGGCCAGCGGACGGCCCAGCCACGCGGCGAACAGGTACGACATGACGATGCCGAAGAGCATGCCCGCGCCGATGAGGCTGGAGAACAGCGCGATCGTCTTCTCCTGCGCGGCACGGTATTCGCCGACCGTCGTGCCGATGCCGAGCATGCCGATGATGCGCTCGTTCGCGTCGCGAATCGGGCGGTACGCCGTGTAATATTGGACCTTGGCGACCTCGGCCACGCCGATGTACCGCCCGCCCTCGCCGATCACCTTTTCCGCGACCCTGGCGTCGGCGGCCGAAAGAATCGGGATCTGGTATTCCTCGGCGGTCGCGTTGCCGGTGTGGACGTTGGCGGTCGTGATGCGCCGGTCACCCTGAAACACGGTGGCCGCGACCCCGACGGCGTCGGGCGCGTCGTCGCTCGGGCGCATCGCGCGAATCATCCGCTCCACGGGCGACGAGCGTCCGTTCACGATCGACGCCGCGAACGCGACGCCGATGAGATTGCGCCGGCGATCGTATACCGGCGCGGCGCACGCGATCGCGAGCATGTGTCCATCGACACCGAACTCGCGCATGCGCTCCGACAGCGCGACGGACGGGGCGACCAGCGCGACATCGCGAATGGGCAGCAGTAGCGGCGACGCAATGGCGCGCCGCTGCCGGGCCGCGTCGCGGATGATGTTCCACTCGGCTCCGAGACCATTCAGATCGACGTTGCCCGCGTCGTCGGACTGCGTGACGGAGAGGATGTCGAACTGCTCGCGGCCGGGAGATAGACGAAGGACCGTTTCGTCCGCGGCCTGGATGTCGGGGTGCGGACCGGCCGCGACCGACTCGAGCATCGTGCTCATGAAGTCGAGCTCGTTCTGCCACACCTGCCAGGCGATCATGAGGTCGGAGTCGGCCTTCGACTTGGCGAGCGAGAGGATCTGGCTACCGAGCACCGCGTTGCCGATCGCGATGGTGGCGGTCGCGGAGCTGAAGATCAGCACGACGAACGCGAGCGTCAGGCGGGTTCTCCACGTGATGCGGGCGATCCGCCGCGTCACGGTCTTCAGGAAGGGCTCGGGTTCGGGGCTTTCGTCGTCGGTGGGCAGCACGTCCCCACTCCACGCGAGTGTATAGAATATATATCACCTTTTCGCGGGGATTTCAAGCCCTTTTTGACGCGTCGTGCCAAAGCGCGGCGATTTTTCCCCATTCTTTTGCAAGTTTGTTCACGAATAACCGCCGATTACCGAACAGTATACGAACATACTAAGCCGCATCAGGCGCGATTTCTTTTCGATCCGCGTATAGCAAATCCATACGGTTCGCCATTTCCTTCAGCGCCCGCACAAAAACAGGCATATCTATTTGAATTTATAGCTTTAATTCTCGTATTCCGGCATTTCTCCCGACCTCACGACATGTATGCAAATTTTGTCCATTCCGGACCTGAGCCGGGAACCCGCTCGACTCAGGAGCCGAGATTCTCCTTGTTATTCAACGGTTTACCAATGCTCAGGCGGTTTGGCACGCGTGTTGCGTAAGCCTCATGACGGAAAGCGGGCCCAAAGGCCCCAAGGGAAGCCGAGAGGAACCATGAACACCACGGGACAGCGCCCAGCAGCGAACCCGAACCGAATTGGGAGTTAGCCATGAAACGCGCCATCGCCTACGTCAGCGACATCATCCTTGGACGCACCGGAGAGGTCATCAGCCGCGAAGAGCAGCGGGACCGGATCACCAAGTACGCCGCCGAGAAGGGCGTCGAGATCGTCCGCTGGTTCGAGGACCGCATGTACAACGAGGAACTCATGGAGCGCGCCGGCGTGCAGGCCCTGCTCGCGTGCGACGAACCGGTCGACATGATCCTCGTCGAGCGCGTGTGGAGCTTCTCGCGTTCGTGGCCGCGCCTCGAGGACCTCTTCAAGACCATCGACCGTAAGGGCCTCACCCTGGCCGCGGCGACCACGATGTGGGATTGCATCTCCCAGATGGCGCGCCGCCGCTACGACCTCACGATCCCGGGTCCCGGCCGGCACCCGGTCGTGCGTCGCGAAGAAGTCGAGATGCCGGCCATTCGCCGTCCGCGCAAGCTCCAGTTCACGCACCTCTATCAGCAGGCCCGGTGAGCGGACGCGGAAGGAAAGGGAGAACGCCATGAGAACCGCCATCGCCTACGTCACCGACACGCTGCTGTGCCCCGCCAAGGGGGTCTCGCGGCGAGAGGAACAAAAAGAGCGCCTGCGCGCTTACGCCGCCGAGCACGGCATCATGATCGCCGCCTGGTTCGAGGACGAGATGTGCGTTCCCGAGCCGCTGGAGCGCTCGGGCGTGCGCGAGCTGCTCAACTACCGCGACGCGTGCGATGTCGTCCTCGTCGACCATGCGTGGTGCCTGTCACGCGAGTGGGCGAAGACCAAGCGCGTGGCCGAGGCCCTCGTGTGCAGGGGCCGCGCGCTCGAAGCCGCGCAGACCGGTTGGGACGGCTGCTCGCAGATGCTGCGCCACTTCTTCGACCCCGACCGCTGGCGTCCCGCGGCCCCGAAGCGCCCCAAGATCGAGAAGGATCGGAATGTGCCCGTGGCGGCCTATCAGCCCCACGCTTGATATTTTATCGGTGTCCAACTCGCCCCGCCCCGTCGGATCCGGCCGGACCGACAGGGCGCGGGGCCCGGTGTGAAGGAGAAACATCATGTCCTGGACCGAAGCGACCCGAGAGGTCATGTGGAACATCTCGGCTGCCTGGCTCATGTACGTGCTCGCCCTCGTCGCGGCGGGCATTTTCGCGTACGGAGCTTGGCAGCGCGTCAAATTCTGGATGGCGGGCAAGGCCGACAAGGAGCGTCTCGCCGATTTGGGCAAGCGTTTCGTCTTCCTCGTCAAGGAACTCCTGATCCAGCGCAAGGCGCGCGAGGAACGCTATCCCGGCATCTTCCATAGCCTGATCTTCTACTCGTTCCTCGTGCTCGTCGTGACGACCTCCGTTGTCGCGCTCGACTACGACTTCGGCACGCACTTCTTCAAGGGCCCCGTCTATCTGCTCCTGTCGCTGGGCGCGGATTTCGCCGGCGTGCTGATTCTCATCGGCGTCGGCATGGCCGTGTGGCGACGCTATTTCGTGCGTCCCAAGACGCTGCACACCGAGAGCGGCGACGCGTGGGCGCTCGGCCTGATCGGCGCGATGGTCGTCACGGGCTTTCTCGTCGAGGGCCTGCGAATCGCTATCGTCGGTGACCCGTGGAAGATCGTCTCACCAGTGGGCACGGTGTTTTCGTGGCTGTTCACGGGCATCTCGCCCGAAGGCGGGAAGACCGCTCACGCCATGCTCTGGTGGACGCACACCGTCTTCGCCATGGGCTGGATCGCCACGCTGCCCTTCACCAAATTCGTCCACCTGCTCGCGATGCCCACCAACATCTTCTTCGCGAAGATGAAGCCGCGCGGCGAGCTGGTGCGTCAGGATCTCGAGGCGATGTTCGCCGACGAGAACTTCAACGAGGAGACCTTCAGCTACGGCGTGATGACCACGGGCGACCTGACGTGGAAGCAGCGCCTCGAAGCCGACGCGTGCATCTCGTGCGGACGCTGCGAAGAGATCTGCCCGTCGTTCCAGGCGGGGCAGCCGTTTTCACCGCGCATGTTCATCCAGGGTCTCAAGACGCAGCTCGACAAAGAGCAGGAAGCCGCTCGCGCGAAATCCAAAGCCGCCAAGGCGAACGGCGGCGACACGCGCATCGGCGACGCCGCGGCCGCGCCCGAAGCCGGCAACGGGCACGCGAATATCGTCGGCGATATCTTCGACGAGGAATTCCTGTGGTATTGCCGCACGTGCATGGCGTGCATGGAGGTCTGCCCGGCGATGATCGACCACGTGGACGACATCGTCGACGTGCGCCGTAACGAGGCCGTCATGCAGGGCCGCATGCCGGGCGACGCCGCCCGCGCGATGCGCATGCTCGAAAACCAGGGCAACCCCTTCGGCCCCGAAACCATGCGCACCGACTGGGTTCAGGAGATGGGCGTTCGCGTGGTGGGCCCGGGCGAAAAAGTGGACGTGCTCTATTGGATCGGCTGCTGCACCACGTTCGACCCGATCAAGCAGAAGATCGCCTCCGACCTCATCCAGCTCATGACGAAGGCGGGCGTGGACTTCGGCGTGCTCGGCGGCGACGAAAAATGCTGCGGCGACCCCGCACGGCTGATGGGACAGGAGATGCTGTTCCAGACGCTCGCCAAACAGCAGGTCGAGATCCTCAACCAGCGCGAGTTCCGCGTGCTGATGGTTTCGTGCCCGCACTGCTACAACGTGCTCGCGCACGAATATCCGCAGTTCGGCGGCCACTACAACGTGATGCACCACAGCGAATTCCTGCACGAGATGGTGTGGAGCAACACGATCGTTCCGCAAAAAGGCAAGCGCCACAACGTCGTCTATCACGACCCGTGCTACCTGGGCCGCTACCAGAAAATCTACGATTCGCCGCGCGAAACCCTGAAGTCCGTGCCCGGCATCGAGATCAAGGAGATGAAGAATCACATGGACCGCAGCATGTGCTGCGGCGGCGGCGGCGGAAACTATTTCTTCGACAACGACAAGGGCGAGCGGCTCAACAACCGTCGCGTGAAACAGGCCGACGAGGTCGGCGCGGACATGATCGTCACCGGCTGCGCGTATTGCATGCAGATGCTCGTCGACTCCGTGAAACTCATGGATCTCGACGAACGCATCCGCGTCGCCGACATCGCGACCGTCATGCTCGAAAGCCTGGACGAAAAACCCAAATCGACTTCCGCGGGCGCGGCTCTTTAGCGCCCGACCTTCACACCGATTGGGCCGGGGGGTGACCCCGGCCCGTTCTTTTTCTTGCAAGAGCCAGAAAGAGGTGTTACTGTTGCCGCAAGTGGACGCCAAAGGTGAAGCGGCGGGACCGGGACCAGGGTGTCTCGCGAACGGCGGAGTATCTCACATGAAACGAACGGAATTTCGTGTTTTCTTGGTCGTGTTCGCGCTTTCGATCGCTTCGCTCGCTCTCGCGTTTTCCTTGCAGTCTGAAGAGGACGTCGCCCCATCCGCGGCGGTGGTGCCGCCTGAAGTCGTCTCGCTTGACGAGGACGAGGTCGAGGAGTACCTTGGCGGTGGCGCGATCGCCTACTGGCAAACCTCCGAAACGCGGCCCGTGAACGGCGATGGCTTTTCCGAGACCTCCACGCTGGTAATCCACGGTGCTGACGTGGGGGATATCCGCGCGACCGTGCGCCTCAGCGCCAGAATCGGCCCGCTGAACAGGAATATTTTCGACGACGTGATCGACATTCCCGCCCGGGCCGACGTCACGATTCCCGTCAATCTGGGTGCTGGTCTTGAACTGCATCCCAAGCAGTTGGAATACACCACCAAGATTCTCGGCAACGTGCGCGCTCTTCATGCCGACACCGAGGTCCGTCACACGCAATTGCTCCCAGTTCGCTTTGTGGCCTTCGACCGCAACACCGCCGCGTGGCAGGTGATGGACGCCGACACTCGCGACGCGCGATATCCTTACGGTTTCACGACACCGGAGGGTCAGGAATTGGTTCGCCAAGTTCTCGCGCGAACCCCCGCCGGAGAGCTGGTAGACGACATCGGACCCGATATCTCTCCTCCTGTAGAAGAAGAACCGATCATCGCCGACCTTTCCAATCTCGATGGAGTCGATCAGTGAACCCGCGAAACCAACGGACGATTTGCATCGCTTCGATCATTGTGACGTTCTTCGCCGCTGCGGGACCTTCGTCGGCCACCGACGACGTGAAAGTCTGCATCAAATATGAGACCCATTTCTCCGATTGGGAGATGGGCGATTTCTACGCCTACTCATCTCCACATGATTATGTGGCGATTCAGCCCAAGGTTCGCGTTTGGGACAACAATACCAGTACCGCCATATACAACGACTTCACAAACGTTGTCAACTGCACGCCCACGCTGGCGCTGAATTCGACGCACAATTTTGAAATCAAGGTGTACGCCATCGCGTTGCTCGTCGACAACAACGAAATCCGTGTGTACGACGACTACAACAATCCCGCACTTCACGCTCAGGTCATCAACGCTACCTGGAACCCCAGCGCCGACGGCACCTACACGTTCGTACACCAATACAATTCCACGTACAAGGTGTCGAATGTCTTGGCTGCGGCGGGTTGGGCCGTCAACCGACGTCCTGCCGGGCTGTCGAATCTCGACATCACCTACTTCACCGATCCGTGTCCCTCAACCGGGACATCCTGCTTTCAGGAAAACGGAGGCAATCACAGAATCATGCTATCGTCGGATGGCCTTGACAATAAATCTACTATCGCCCACGAAACCGGACATGAGATATCCTTCCAAAAAAACGACAACGACGGACATACGAATGATTGCTCTTACTATGTGACAGGAAATCTCGACTGCAGCGACGGCGGAACCGGCACTTCACAACACTGCAACAAATGCATAGAATATCAAAGCTGTGCGGCATGGGAAGGCTTCGCCGATTTCTATATGATAGCGGCATGGAATTATGAAGGAGAGTCGAATTGCGATTATAACAAAGACGGTGATTCGTGCGAAAATGATGGCGCATGGATGGAAAATCATTTGTGCTGTTTGACATGCAACGGATATGGAATGGAATGGGACTGGGCCCACTTTTGGTGGGACATGTATACCGACGCAGGTTTATCCGTCGGCGACATTGCCGAAATTTACAATCTTTCAGATCCGGAAGATTGGAATGCCGGGATTGGCGTGTACGATGCCATCCATGACGCCGCCATGAACTTCGGCGTGAATTCGTCGGTCTGGAATAATGTCGAGATGATCAACGGAGTCGATCATTAGGAGGTATTTCCCGTGAAAAACTTTGCACTAGCCCTCGCGCTCGCGGTTATGGCGGCTCTGACGCTTCCCTTTGCCTGCGGTTCGGACGACGACTCCGATGACGAGCAGACCGACGATGGCGACGGTGAAATCGACGACGATGGGAGCGATCGGGTCCTTGATCTGCGAAATGACGACATCGGCGAAGACGAGTGCCAGTATGGACCGAACGACGGCGAGGCATGGGTGGATTCGTCCTCGGGACTGATGTGGCAGACCGGCTATTCCTGCGACAATCGCACAGTCGACGAAGTGGTCGACTACTGTGCGAATTTGACCGTCGGCGGACACATCGATTGGCACGTGCCGTCGATTTCCGATCTCCGCACTCTGATCAGAGGTTGTTTTAGCACAGCGACCGCTGGGGAGTGTATGATAACGGATGACTGCTTTGATTTCGCTGTGTGCGAAGACGTATCTTGTAAAGGATGCAGCTATGGTGATGGACCAACTGACGGTTGTTTCGGGCCGTCCGGGTTGGACAACCCTTGCGGGTGGTATTGGTCGTCGACCCAGCGATGGGATGATGCATCGGCAAGTTTTTGGACGGTTGCGTTCGTCGAAGGAAGAATTACCAGCAGTGAAATCGGCGACGACAACGAGGGAGATTCCGGCTTCCTCGTACGTTGCGTGCGGAATGGAGAATCGAGCTAAGTTGGTGGCGCTGCTTTTTGCTCTCGGCATGGTTCTGACACTTCCCTTCGCCTGCAGTTCGGACGACGACACCGACGACGAGCAGACCGGCAATGGCGACGGTGAAACCGACGACGACGATGGGAGCGATCAGGTCCTTGAGCTGAGAAATGACGACATCGGCGAAGACGAGTGCCAGTATGGACCGAACGACGGCGAGGCTTGGGTGGATTCGTCCTCGGGACTGATGTGGCAGACGGGCTATTCCTGCGACAATCGCACAGGCGACGAAGTGACGGACTACTGCGCGAATTTGACCGTCGGCGGGTTTTCCGATTGGCGCGTGGCGACGATTTCGGAGCTTCGAACACTGATCCGAGGTTGTTTTCTCACAGGTCCCGGCGGCGAGTGCGGTATCACCGATGTTTGCTACGACTACTCCACTTGCGTGAATGATGCGTGCAACGGCTGCGGCAACGGCGGGGGGCCAACCGACGGTTGCTTTGGTCAAAGCGTACTGGATAATCCTTGCGGCTGGTTTTGGTCGTCTACCCCAATGTCGGCCGATCCGTCGGCAAGCGATTGGATTATTTCATTTGGCTCAGGAAGAGTCATGAGCAGCGAAATCGGCGACGACAACGAGGGGGATGCCGGGTTTCTTGTTCGCTGCGTGCGGAATGGCTGAAGGTAATCAGGTAATGACCGCCGGCTATTCGGGCAAACCGGTCTGGCAAAAACTCGGGCTCAAACCCGGCAGCCGCTTCGCCGTGGTGGACGGCCCCTCCGACTACGAAATGACGATCGGCGGATTGCCGCCGGATGTGCGTCGCGTTGATGGGTCGAAGACGGATCTCGACGTGATCCACGTTTTCGTCATCGAACGTGCGCGGCTCGCGCGGATTCTCCCCTCCTTGCGTGAACGCATCGCGCCCGCCGGCGCCATCTGGGTGTCGTGGCCGAAGAAGTCCGCGAAGATCCCCGGCGACCTGACGGAGAACGTGGTTCGCGAACTCGCGCTCGCCGCCGGGCTCGTGGACGTGAAGGTCTGCGCCGTCAGCGAAATCTGGTCGGGGCTGAAGCTCGTGATCCGCGTGAAGGATCGCCCGGCAAAGTGAAGTGCCGATGGCGCTTCGAGGTAACTCGCCGTCACCGCTTCGCTGGCTTCACCGCCGGGCCGAGCAGGATCGCGATCGGACGCGTTTCCTCGTTGTGCTCCAGCAGGATTTTCACGACCACGGTCAGTGGTACGGACAGGAGCATCCCCGCGGGGCCCCAGATCCACCCCCAGAACACCAACGACAGAAAAACGACGAGCGACGACAGCCCGAGGCTCTGGCCCATCATCTTCGTCTCGATGATGTTGCCGATGACGAAATTGACCACGATGAATCCGACCGCCACCAGAATCGCCGCCACCGGACCGAGCTGCACGAGGGCGAGCAGGATCGGCGGGATCGCCGCGATGATCGAGCCGATGTTGGGCACGTAGTTGAGGGCGAACGTGAGCAGGCCCCACAGCAGCGCGAAGTCGAGGCCGAGAATCCACATCCACACGAGCAGCAACAGGCCCGTCGCCGCGCTGGCCACCGTCTTGAGCACCAAATAGCGCTGCACCGCCTCGATGCCGCCCGCGATGCGCGCCATGCGTTCGCGCCCGCCGCCGAACGCCTTCTGGAATTTGTCCGAGAACTCGCTGACCTCGAAGAGCATGAAGGCGACGGTGAGGATGACGAGTGTCGTCTGCGAGAGGATCGACGTGAGCGAGTCGAGCGTCTTGCCGACGAGCTTCATCGCCGTCGCGGGGTTGAGGGTCTCGCCGACATTCACGGCGCCCGTGTCGATGCCCAGGCGCGCGAGCAGCGCCTGGCCGTTCGTGAAGAGCCCGCCGAGTTTCGTTTGATACTCGGGCATGGCCGCCGAGAACTGCGCCGCGATCGCCGCGGTCATGCCCGCCGCCGCCACCAGCGCCACCGCGATCACGCCCACGACGATGAGCACGGCGACGAGCGTGGGAATCTTTTTGCGGCGAAACCACGTGACCACGGGATGCACGACTACCGTGAGGATGACGGAGAAGATGAACGGCAGAATCAGATCGCCCGCCGCCTTGAGACCCGCGATGACAACGATGATCGCCGCCAGCGTGACGACCACGCGCACCGCCGACGCGCGTTCCGTTTTGGGCTGCGTGGACATCACCGGGCTCCTCTCGATCCTCGGGTCTGCGTTCAGGCCGCCGGTTTCAGGGCTTCATCCGCACCTTTCGCGGGAGCGTTCGTCATGTTTTTCCAGTCGGTGAGCGCGTGAAACAGGCCGATCAGCGCGCTCGTCGAGTGCTGCACGTAGTCGATCTGAATCTCGGGATTCCAATAGCCGGTCTGATACCCGCCCATCGCCCGGGCGGGATTCTCGAAGAAGATCGTGTTCACGTCGGTGTACTGGTTGCGCATCAGGAACGTCGACCCGAGCTTCACGGCGCTCAGGATCCGCGCGGTCATGGCCGGGTCGTTGCGGCGCAGCGACATCTGGTACTGCGCGCCCATCGCCTCGATGCGGCAGGCCACGGGGGTCGTCTTGGGCTTCTTGTAGAATCCGCCGACAAAATCCGGGTGCTCGTCTTCGAGGATGAACTTGTCGAACATCGCCTGCATGACGCGGTCGGCGTGCGCGGTGCGGTTCGCCGCCGGACGCAGTTTGTCGACCTCGTTGATGGCGTAGAGCAGCCAGTGGTCGTGCTCCAGCTTTTCCGTCGGCTTCGCGCCGTCGCGCACGTCGGCGATGAAGTCAATGCCCTTCGCCGCTACGTCGAGCCAGCGCGGATTGCCGTCGATGGCGTGCAGCGTCATCAGACCGAAGAACGCCTCACCCGGATAGTAGAGCACGGGCTGGTAGGTTTTGTTCTTGTCTTCGGGCTTGTGGTAGTAGCGCTGCACCATGTCGCCGTCGGGTTTTTGCATGAACTCGATGAAGCGCGCGTAAGCCTGCATCAGATCGAGGTGGCTTTTGTCGCCCGTCACGCGCGTGTAGTTGCCGAAGGCCAGCAGCGCGAGCCCGCACCCGCCCAGCTTCGCCTCCAGGATTCCGGGCTGCGTGATCGCTTTCCAGTCGTGCTTCTTCGCGTCGTTGGCGTCGGGGCCCATCGACACGGTCTGCAAGTAGCCGAGCGCGCGCTTCACCGCCTCCAGAATCTCCGGGTCCTTGTTCAGTTCGTAGATCTGCATCATCGAAAACGTCGTGCCCGCGTGACGAAGCAGGTTGTACGACGTGGCCGACTTGTCCCGGGCGGGGTCGTAGTTGTAGTCGAACTTGCCCTTGTCATCGACGGCGCGCTTCAGGTAGTTGCCCGCCTCGTTGATCGCGGTGAGGAGTCGCTCGGGCGCGGGCTCGAACCCGTCCAGCACGTTGCCGCGATAGAGCGTTTTCACAGTGCCGTCGGGCTCCTGCAGGAACGACGCGAGCTCGCCGCGCACGAGATTCACCTTGGCGTCTTTTTGCAGCAGCGGACTGCCGTCGGTGGCGAGACCGCGCCGGTTCATCAGGCGGCGCAGGCCCTCGATCGAAAACTTGTCCTTGTGGCCGCCGATCGCGCCGGTGTCGCGCATCTCCTGACCCAAAAACGCGACCGGGGGCTTGGTGTCGAAGAGCACCGCGTCGAGCGTGACGTCGGCCTTCCACTTCTTGCCGACCTCGTAAGTCTTCTTCTCGTCGGCCTTCACGATCACGTCGACGCGCACGCGACCGACGCGATCGGCGGGGATCTTCGCGCGGGTCGCGTCCTTCGCCGCGGCGATGGTCGCCTCGGCCGCGTTCTCCCGAAACGCAAGACCGGTGACGGCCGCCTTACCCTCGCGTGGGACCGTCACGAAGACACCTCGCGTGGACTTGCCGTGCATTTTCGCGTGCGCCCCGGCGTCGGTCGAGGGAGTCTCGCCCTTCAGCACAGCCCGGGCGATTGCCGCCAGATACGCCTTGTCGGTGTCGGTGAGTTCGATTTTTTCGATGGAGGCGATGTCCACCACGGGAGCCTCGCCCTGCGCGCATCCGAGCGCGAACACGACAAAGAGCAGCGCCGCCCCCAGCGAGGGGCGATTCGGCGCGAAAATTCGGGCGATGGTCATTCGAATTACTCCAACAGGGATGACGAAGAGAGGGCAAACTAGCAAATCGGGCGAATACCTGTCTACGAAAGCGCGGTTTTCGCGCGGGGGCCGTTGATTTTCGATTCGGGGCCGCTTATTTAAGAGAATCCATTCCAGCGGCGGGCACCGGATATGAGCATCCTCAAGATCTTTGCGGTCACGGCGGACAAGGTGACGAAGTGGACGGCCGATCGCAACGTCGACAAACTCGTCGCTGCGCTCGTGGACAAGGACCCGGTGATTCGGCGCCTCGCCGCCGAGGGCATGGCGCAGATCCGTTCGCGCGAGGTGCTCGACTACTGTCGCGGCAACGCGCAGAGCATGGATCAGAATATCCGCTGGGGCATCACGCAGATCCTCGGCCTGATCGGCAGCACCGAGGCGATGAGCATCCTGTCGACGGTGCGCGATCCGATGACGGCGAAATCCAAATCCAATAAGAACGTGTGACGCGACCTCGAGATTCGGAGAGAACCCGATGGCCAGCATGCTCGTGATCGACGACGACCAGATCATCCGAAAAATGATGCAGGCGTTTTTCACCGCCAAGGGCTTCAACGTGACCGTGGCCAAGGACGGTCGCGAGGGCATCGAGAAGTTCAAGGTCGGGACGTACGACGTGGTCGTCACCGACCTGATGATGCCCGACGTGCACGGTTATCAGGTGATCGACTTCATCAAGGGCAGCAAAAAGGGCAAGACCACGCCCGTGGTGCTGCTGACCGCCGACCGCAACGAACCCGAGCTCGACCAGTACGACCGCTCGGGTTTCGAGGACGACTACCTCGCCAAGCCCTTCGACATGCCGATTCTGGAAGGCAAGGTGAAGTCGGTGATTCGCGAATTCAGGGAACGCGGCGAAGACTGACCCGCGTTCGCGCTACGACGTCGCCGCCGGTCCGACCGGCCGCTTTCTCGGCAGCGCGATCGTGAACATCGTCCCTTGGCCCGGCGAGCTCTTCACTGTGATGTCGCCCCGATGCTCGCGCGCAATCTTGTGCGAAACCGCGAGGCCGAGCCCCGTGCCCTTCGCGCCCTTGGTGCTCGTGAACGCCTGAAAGAGCGTCGGCAGGATCTCGGCCGGAATGCCCGGGCCGTTGTCGATCACGTCGATGTATAGGCGCCGGGCGTCGTGCGCGTCCGGCCGCGTGCGCAGCAGGATCTTTCCATCCTGCCGGTCTTCCATCGCGTCCACCGCGTTGCCCGCGAGATTGAGCAGGCACCGGTGGATGCTCACGCCCTCGGCCTCGACCTCGCGCGCTTGGGGATGCACCTCGACCTTGACGCCCACGCCGTAGTCCACGCCGCGCAACACCACGAGATTCCGGACCTCGGACATCAGGTCCTCGAGGTTCACCGTCTCGTACTTCGGTTCACGGTCCTTGCTGTAGTCGAGCATGTTGAGCATGAGCTGATGGATACGGTCCTGGCTCACCTTCACGAGATCCCAGCCGGCCGCCATCGTCGTCACGTCGGAGCGCGAAATCGCGTCGTCCACCAGATACGCGCCGGCCTTGATGCCCGAGAGGATGTTTTTAATGTCGTGCGCGAGGCCCGCCATCGACTGACCGATCGCCGCGAGGCGTTCCGAACGCAGTTTCTCCTCGCGCAGCCGCGAATTGACGATCGCCGTGCCGGCGATGTTGCCCAGGATCATGAGCATGCGAAGGTCATTTGCCGAGAAAACGCCGGTGCCCGGCGCTTCGACGTTCAGAGCCCCGACGATCCCGGACTCGTGACACAGCGGCACGCACATCGCCGATCGGATTCCGAGCCGGTAGATGCTGTCGGAGATCTCCATCTCCGCGCCGGAACGCGCATCGCTGACAAGCAGCGACTCCCCGCTCGCGACGACGCGATCGACAATCGTTCTCGAGTAGGTGGATTCCGGGCCCGTGGATGTCCCCCGCGACGCCGCGACATCGAGCGCGCCGGTTTTTTCGTTTTTCAGCAGAATCATGGCACTGCGTGCGCCCAGGACGGAGATCGTCTTGTCGAGCAGCCGCCCGAAGAGATCTCCGAGATCGAGCGCGGAATTGAGCAGGCCCGAGACTTCGAGGGCGATGGCGAGGCGCTGTTTGATGCGCGCGGGCCCTGTCGCGTCGCGTTCGTCGTCCGCCTCCGCATCGCCGATCGCGTGCATGACCGTGTATTCGAGGCTGGAGTCGGGCGATTCGGGCAGCGGCACGCGCCCGTCGGCTCCGCCGCCATCGAGAAACTCGAAGACGGTCTGCCCGATTTTGACCTCCTGACCGGAACGCAGGTCGGACTCGATGATCGGGTTTCCGTCGATGTAGGTGCCGTAGGACGATCCCTCGTCCTTCAGGATGAATCGCTCGCCCGCCCGCCGGATCGAAGCGTGCGTGCGGGAGACGCTCGTATCACGAAGCTGGATGTCGCAGGACTTGCCGCGGCCGATCGTTTGGAGTTCGGCGGGCAACTCGAAGATCTGGCCCTTGTGATCGCCGGATTTTCCGACCAGACGCGCCATCGAAACTCCCGTGCGCCCCTC
The DNA here is from genome assembly GCA_020845895.1 of Deltaproteobacteria bacterium. NCBI lineage: Bacteria > Pseudomonadati > Myxococcota > Myxococcia > Deltaproteobacteria bacterium. The sequence goes on from JADLEX010000057.1 coordinate 59,620, forward strand.
TTCGGGGCGACGCGGTTCATCCGATATAGGGGACCGCGGCGGGGCCGCCGAGATATTGGCCATGCAGGCGACGCACGTCTTCCATGATGTGCTCGTCCGAGAAATGGTGCCGGAAATAGCCGTAGATCACGTCGAAATTGTCCTCGGGGAAGTACCGCACGACCGGGTGCGTGACGCCCCCGCTCTCGACGTAATCGAATCGGACCTGGATCACCGGCTCGGGGCTGTGCTCGGCGAGTTCGCCGCCTCGCGACCGGTACTCGTCCACGTCCATCCAGCTCGACACCTCGGCCGAAACGACGACGAGATGGTGGACGCGTTCCATCAGGAACCGCCACATCTTGAAAATCTCGAGCGGAACATACCGCACGTCGCCTTCTTCGTCCGATTTGCGGGTCAGATAGCACTTGACCATCTGGATTGCGCTCATGGCTCCCCTCGCAAGGCTCGTGCGGCGCGACGGCGGCGCCGATGAAGCGAAAACTGCCGACCGATGGTGTCGCTCAAGATAGAGAGAAACGCCGCCGATCGTCAACGACTCGTTGCCGAGAGGCCGGAAAACCTCTAAGGACAATGGACACGAGGCGACATTGAGCGTTCTGAACTTCGACAATCGTTATCGAATTGTGCAGGAACTCGGCCGCGGCGGGATGGGCGTCGTCTACAAGGCCGAGTACACGGTGCTGGGGCTATTCGTGGCGATCAAGCGGCTGCTCATGCGCGGGCGCGCGTCGCTGGTCGAGCGGTTCATGGCCGAGGCGCGCTCGGCGGCCCAGCTTCGCCATCCCCACGTCGTCACCATCTACGATTTCAACAAGGACGCGGAAGGGCTCTACATCGTCTCGGAGTTCATCGACGGGACCGATCTGCACAAGCTGCTGCGCGCCAAGGGCGCGCTGCCGCCCGCGGTCGCGTGCGAGCTGCTGCTGCCCGTGCTCGACGCCATGCGCACCGCGCACGACATGAAAATCATCCATCGGGACATCAAGCCGGCCAACATCCTGATCGAGTTGGTGCCCAACTCCAAGGAACCGCGCAAGCCGAAACTGGTGCCCAAGGTGGCCGACTTCGGCCTCGCACGGCTGGAGACCGACAAGGAGCTCGAGCTGACCGGCATGGTCATGGGCACGCAGAACTACGCATCGCCCGAGCAGTTCCGCGACTCGAAACACGTCGATCACCGCACCGACATCTATTCGCTCGGCGCGATGTTTTTCGAGATGCTGACGAATCAGAAGCCGCAGTACCTGCGCGAGCCGAACATTCCACCCGCGTTTCGCAAGATCATCCTGAAAGCGACCGAGACCGACGTGGCGAAGCGGTACCAGAACCTGATGGAGATGATCCGCGACGTTCAGTCGGTCATGGAGATCGCGAAGCGCCGCACGGCCGAACCCGCGCCGCCACCGCCGCCGCGTGGCCAGCAGCCGCCCGAGGAACCGATGCCTTCGGACGTCGCCGCGCTCTCCAACATGATCCTGATCGCATCGGGATCCTTTCCCTTCGGTCCCGAGAGCGTCCCCGTCGATCTGCCTGCGTGCTACGTCGATCGCTATCCGGTGACCAACGCGCAGTTCGCCCGTTTCAAGCCGTCCCACCATTTCGCCGCCGAGGAAGGCGAGCACCCCGCGACACGCATGTCGTATGTCGAGGCAGCGGCGTATGCCCAGTCTCAGGGCAAGCGCCTACCGACCGAGGAGGAGTGGGAGAAAGCGGCCGCCGGTCCGCAGGGACTCACGTTCCCCTGGGGGCGGCAGTTCGAGCTCGGTCGCTGCAACACCGTCGAGGCGGGCTTCGGCGGAACGACACCGGTGCACGCGTTCCCTGAAGGTCGCAGCGTTTACGGCGTGATGGACATGTCGGGCAATGTTTGGGAGTGGACCTCCACCTGGCTCGACGAACGGAAAAACGCGCGCGTGCTCAAGGGTGGTGCGTTCAACGGCGAGGCGAAATTCGCGACGTGCCAGGCGCGCTTCGCGTACCCCGAACGCGGACTGACGCCGCATTTTGGATTCCGCTGCGTCAAGCCCGCGCGCTGACGCTCCGGCGTCCCCGTTCCCGAACACTCAGAAGTTGAAGATATCCTGGAGATCGATCGGAATTTCGGTGTCGCCGCTTTCCACGACGATGTTCTTCTTCACGGAAAATGCTTGATCGTCGAGCAGAATTTCGTAACGGCCCGGGGCGAGTTCGAATTCCGCGACCCCTCGCGGGTCGGTGCGCGACTCCAGGGCGGCGAATGGGACCCGAACTCGGATATTCGGCACGACGTGCGGACCGACCGTGACGATGAGCTTGATGCGGCTCGCACTGACGCCGAGGCTTGACGCGAAGTCGGACGGCGCTTCGGCCGGCGGCGGGGCTTCGGCGTCGAAATCCGGAAATCCGGCATCCGCCTCGTCGACGGACTCGAAGGTGTACTCGGTCGTCGGAGCCGGCGGTTCCACCGAACCCGTCATGTCGACGGTGATCGAGGAGGGAACGGCGGGAACGGATTCCTCCGCGGGGTGCGGGATGAATTCTGAACGCGTCGATTCCGCGACCGTTTCGTCTCGGGGCACGGGTGTCACGCGCGTCGGCGCGGTCGATGGCGTCGCTCCTTCGGCCGGGCGCACGGATTTTGCGAGCGCCTGCAATCCCAGTTTCGCCGCTCCCTGCACGGCGGGCGACTTCGACTTCACCGCTTTTTCCAGCACGTCTTTCGCGGCGGGATCGCCCATTTTGCCGAGCGCCGCGCAAGCGGCGACCTGCACGGGGTCCTTGCTTTTTGATCCGCCGAAGATGCCGAACAGGCCCGATTTGCCCGACAGAAGCTGCGAGAGCGCGGCGAGGGCTTCCGGACCGCCGATGCCGCCGAGGGCGGTCGCGGCCGCGGCCTCGACCTCGGGGGTCGCGTATTTCGCCAGCACACCCTTGCCGGCGAGCAATTCGATCAGGACGGGCGCGAGCCCCTTGTTGCGAAACGTCCCGAAATCCTTGATCCGCGCCTCGACAAATTTCGCGTCGGCGGAACCCTTGCCGATTTCCTCGAGCATCTTGTTTTCGGCCGCGGGCCCGCCGATGCGCGACAGGGCGCGAAATGCGGCCGCGCGAACGTCCGGGTTGTAGTGCGAGGCCATCGGCGCGAGCTTGACGACGCTCTTGACGTTGCCGACCTCGCCGATCACGTCGATGAACGCGACGCGGTAGCGGTCGTCCATGTTTTCGCCGAGTTCGGCGTAGAGCTCGGGCAACGCGGCCGCGCCGATGCCCTTGAGCGTGGCCACCGCGCGCTCGAGCGCCACGGGGCTGTCCGTCGTGTAAATGAAATCGACCAGCGCGGGCACCGACTTGTCGCCCATGCCGGAAAGAGCGGTGATCGGCGCGCCCTCGGCGCCTCGCGGCGCTTCCTCGAGATTTTGAATCAGCTTCGCCACCGACTGCGGCGACGCGATCTTGGTGAGCGCGAATTCCGCGCGCTTCTTCACCGGGGCCGACGCCGCGGCGGATTCGGCGGTGGCGTCGAACCCCGCGATGATCTTCATCGCCGCTTCGTAATCGCCCTTGGCGATGTGCACCTCGGCGGCTTTTTCGAGCCCGGTCGCCAGCGCCGAATACACCTCGGGATCGTCCTCGCGGGCGATGCCCTTCGACATGACGGACCCGACGCTGTTATGCAGGCCGTAGAGCGTGTAATCGACGGCCTTTTCGGCGATCTGCGAAAACGCCTTCGCCGACTGCAGGCGGCTGTTGCGGTCGTGGCTCGTCAGCGAGTCGGCGAGCCGGTCGATGATGCGTTGCGAGGCGGCGTCCTGCTTCGCGTAGCTCAGGTTCGTCACCACCGACGCGATCTCGCCGACCTTCGAGAGCGTGTTCACGTCGATCTGCGAGAGGATGTTCGCCTTTTCGAGCAGCTCCTCGACGTTGAGCTTGGCGAGTTGCCGCGACAGTTCGTCGCTGATCTTCGTCTTGATGATGACGTTGTCGAGCACCAGCTCCGAGGAGATGTTGATGTGCTTGATGCCCATGCGCTTGAGCGAACGCGGCAGGTTCTTTTTCGCCACGATCTCCTTGGCCGGTTTGCCGAAATACTCGAAGAAGCGCTGGATCTCGTCTTTGTCCGCGCCCACGCGCAGGTCGAGCGTGCGCACGTTGCGTTCGGTCAGGTAGAACAGAAACGCCTGGGCGAAGTCCTTTTTCGTGGACGCCATCGACAAGACGGACTTGTTGACCTGAAGGTTGCCGTGAAACGCCTCGAAGGTCAGCGTCTTGTGCGTGCGAAGCCACGTCAGGATCTGACGACCGGCCTCGTCGATCGCCTCGAACACGATCTCGTTGAGCGTCGGGTACTGCTGCACCTTTCCGAGCGCGGCCATGGTCGCGTTCAGGATGTCCATGACCTTCTGCTCTTCCTGGGCGGTCAGCGGGCGCTGCGACGGATCGCCGCCGATCACGATGGTGCCGCGCGACTCCAGACTCTCCATGATACAGCTCCCCGCCGGCCGGAACGGCCGACCGCACACGTGCGGATGCTCTCGGTATGAGGGGAAATGATAGGAAAGCCCCGTGGCGATTTCAAGGGGCGACGGGGCATTTCGGCGAGGTCGGTGACGTGTTCCTCCAAAAAAACAAGGCCGCCCGAAGGCGGCCCTGCGTGAACGATCCCCGAAATTCGTCAGGGCGCGGCGACGAGATCGCCGTAGAGGCCGATGAATTCCCCCTGAGCGCCGATCGGAATCAGTGCGTCGATGTCAAGCGTGTAACCCTCAAAGGACGGGATTTCGATCGCGCCCAGCAGGTCGTCGAGATAGGGAACCAGGAGATCCACCACCGTCGGCATGAAGTCTTCGAGGAGCGCGTCGTTGAAGTCGTAGGCTTCGTCGATGATCGTCACCTCGAAGAAGTAATTCTCGGTGTCGATCGTCAGCGTGATCGCCCCGTCGGCATCGACACCCACGGTGGTGGGCAGCGATATCGACATGGCGGCGGACAGCGCATGGACCTCTCCGTCGCTCGGATGATCGACGAGGAGACTGAGCAGGAAATCGCCCAGTTGCAGCGTGGGGCTCACGTCGCGCGAAGAGTTCATGTTCAGTACGGGCTGCAGCATCGGCTCCGTCCGCAAAATCACCGGCGCATTCGGATGAATGAGCAGGAGCTGCGGGAAGAACGGAGACAGGATGAGCGTTGTGAGGGCGTCGTCGGTGAACTCGAAGTTGAGCACGCCCGACCGGAAGATTTCGTAGAGGACCTGATTCACGATGTCGTCATCGAGCGCGACCCCGAATGCGTAGGGCGTCCCCATGCCGGGGATCGTGCCCCCCATGGCCGGCAGCGCACCGTCGATCTTCCACGAACCGGGCATGTCGGGCACGTCCGGGTCGATCGAGTCCGCCGTCATCTGGGCGTCCATCCAGATGAGCAGGCCGGTCGAATCCGTCACCACGTTTCCGAAATCCGCGGCGAGGAAGAATGTCTTGTCGAGGAACGAGAAGTCAGTGGACAGGTCGAGATCGGAGAGCGCGTCCTGGATCGCCTCGTTGATCTCGGGCGCGATCAGGTCGGGCAGAATTGACTCGATGATCGGCTCCACGACGCCCGTGAACAGGCTCAGGATGTCGCCGAGCAGGCCGAAGTTGTCGAAGGACAATCCGTTGATGGTCGGCGCGACATCGACGACGGAAACGGCCAGCGTGCCGTCGGGGTTGGCGGTGATGACCGCCCGCGCCGTCAGCGTCAGGCTGTCCGCGGTGATATTGCCCGTCGTGGAGCCCCCGATGCCCAGGATCTCAAATTCGACATGGACACCGATGTCGAGATTCGGGATCTCGGCGTAGAGCATCAGGCCGAGATCGGAACCGGTGAGTTCGATGTTCGCGGGACCGATGTTCACGCCCTCGATATCGGCCGTCGCGCCGGTGCAAATGTCCCAGAAGCAGTCGTAGCTGTCGTAGAGGTGGCACTGGGACGGATCGGTCGGGCACTCCGGGTTGTTGGGACCCGGCAGGAACTCGTTGAGATCGAGCTCGTCAATCAGCGTCTCGGCGATCAGTTCCACCGTGGCGAGTCCGTTCTGCGTGATGCGCATGCCGATCGCGTCCTCGGCGACGGCGTCGTTCGTCAGGTAATCGCCGTAGAGCACGCTCGTGTTGGCGTCGCCGAGCGTCTCGTCCTGATCGGTGAATCCTTCGGCGACGATCGTGTTGAGCCCGTCATCGAGCCCGAAGACCGTTTCGAATTCACCCGAGAGATCGTCGTAATCGTCGGGTGCGGTGCCGTTGATCTCGACGTGATCGCAGGGATTGCCTTCCATCGTGCATTCGCCGCGCACGGTCACCGTGCCGCCGGGGTTGTCGTCGCGCGTGCTGAAGAGCCCGCGCGGCGGCGATGTGAAGGTGATGTCGGCCTGCAGGAGTTCCTTGATGGTGACGGTTACCTCGTTCGTGAACCCCGCGTCGCCGGTCAGAACCTCCGCCTTCATCGTCCATTCGCCGTCGCGGTTGAACGTGATCGTTCGGGCGCCGTCGTCGTGCGTGAATCCGGTTCCCGGCGCAATGGACATCTCGTAGTTGTCCGAATCGCCGAGGTAGTTGCCCTGCGCGTCCTCGAATCCGACCACGTAAGTGAAGGTCGAACCTTCGTAGTAATCGACCAGCGGGTCCTCGGGATCGGGCGTGACAATCAGGACCGGGTGGTTGCCGCCGGTGTCGTCGTCATCGATGTCGTCGTCGTTGTCATCGTCCGCATCATCGTCGTCATCGTCGTCATCGCCACCGCCGTCATCGTCGCCATCGTCGTCCGGCGGAACGTAGGGCCCGGTGTCGTCGTCATCGCCCGTCCCGCGTTGCTCGGTCTCTTCGCCCGAATCGCTGCCGCCACTGGAACACGCGGCGAGCGCGAACACCGCCACGATCATCCACGCGAAAAAACCAAACCGCCATTGCACGCTGCGCATGTCTACACCTCTATCCCGATCGCCGCGAACCCTCGACGCCCATCGCGTCGTCGGGACGCGTCGAAACCGCCCGGTTCTCGCCCCTGTCATGGAATCTGCATTCGGTCAAAACCGGTGCGCGCGGGGATGTCCCGGTCGGAACGTTTCGCGCCGCCGCACCCTATTTGCCATTATAAATCCAGCCTTGCCGCGAAGTCAAAATAAGTCTAGCGTCCGCCGCCGTGAAAACGCGGATTCCGCCGATCTCCGTCGCCAAATTCGCCGCACTCGCGGCGATCGTCGCCGCGCTGTTCGCACTGGCGTGGCGATTCAACCTGCCGCTCGACGACCTGCGCGCGCTGGTCGCGGGCATCGACCCCGCGGTCCAATACCCCGCGTTCGTGGCCATCTACGCCCTCGTCAGCGTCGCGCCCGTGCCGGGGCGCGACGTCGTCAAGCTGACCGGCGCGTTTCTTTACGGCGGATGGGCGAGCGCCTGGCTCGTGTACTTCGGGGAAATCGCGGCGGTTCTCGTCACCTGGGGCCTCGGCCAGTCGCTGGGCCGCGACCTGATCGAACGTCTGCTTGCGGGCCGACTCGACACGCTTCAGGCGAAAATTCGAGTTGCGAACTGGCGACAGATCGCTCTCCTGCGCGTGTTTCCCGGCACACCCTACCGATTCATGAACTACGCCGCCGCCATCACCCCGATTCGTGGTGCGCCCTATCTGGTCGGGTGCGTCGTCGGCACTTGGCCGCGCACGGTTTTCTTTCAACTCGTCTTCGGCGCCACCGGCGCCACCCTCGCCGCGCGCGGCGTGACGACCCTGCAAATCGTGGCGGTTTCCGTGGGTTTCGTCGTGGCGGCGGCCGCGGTCTGGGCGCTTGGGCGGCGTCTGCGAGCCCGGCGAACCGCGACTCGCGTCAGGTGAACGCGGGCTCGCGCTATGACGCAGCTTATCCCTTTTTCGCGCGTTTTCGGTAATATGCGGGAGAAATACCGGCCGTTTGCGGGGCTCTTTGTTCCCCGCCCGGTGGAGGAATGTCGATGAGTTCCCGACGTCAGACTCGACAGTTTCGACTAGGATCGACCACGATCGGCGGCAGCGCGCCGGTGACCGTTCAGACCATGACCAAGACCGACACGCACGACGTGCCGGCGACGATCGCGCAGATCCACGAGATCGCCACCGCGGGATGCGACATCGTACGTCTCGCGGTGACGGACATGGAAGCCGCCGAGGCACTCGGTCCGATCAGGAAAGCGTCGCCGATTCCGATCATCGCGGACATCCATTTCCAGTACAAACAGGCCCTCCAGGCGCTCGAGTCGGGCGTGGACGGACTTCGTCTGAATCCGGGCAATATCGGCGCGCGCTGGAAGGTCGAGGAGGTCGTGAAATCCGCCCGGGAGCGCGACGTACCGATCCGCATCGGCGTGAACTCAGGCTCCATCGACAAGGACCTTCTGAAAAAGCACGGCGGCCCCACGGTCGAAGCCATGGTGGAATCCGCCATGGAGCACGTGCGGATTCTCGAGGAGCTCGACTTTCACAATGTGAAGGTCAGCCTGAAGGCGACCAACGTGGACCGGTTCATCGAGGCGAACCGGCGCTTCGCCGAGCTCACGGACATCCCCCTGCACCTCGGCGTGACGGAAGCCGGCACGATCTGGTCGGGCACGATCAAGAGCACCGCCGGACTCGCCGTGCTGCTCCACGAGGGCATCGGCGACACGCTGCGCGTCAGCCTCACCGGCAATCCGGTCGAGGAGGTGCGCGTCGGCTGGCAGATCCTCAAGTCGATGGGACTTCGCGACCGGGGGATCGAAATCATCTCGTGCCCGACGTGCGGGCGGCTCGAGATCCCCATCGAGGAGATGTGCCACACCTTCGAGCAGCGGCTCGCGCACATCGATCACCCGTTCCACCTCGCGATCATGGGCTGCGCGGTGAACGGCCCGGGCGAGTCGCAGGAGGCGGACATCGGCATCGTCGCCCACCACCGCGCCGAGATGCAGCTCTTCAAGGACGGCAAGTTCTGGCGCCGCGCGAGTTACGACGAGACGATTCCGCTCGTGGTCGAGGAGTTCGACCGCAAGCTCCGGGAAGTCCGCGAAAAGGGCGAACAAGTCCAGTAAAGCCCGCCTCAGTTGGTCCGGCGCTTCATGGACTTCTCGTATCGATAGAGACTGTTGAAGGTCCGTGACGCCGCGAGCAGGTTGAGGGCGACGACACGAACCGCTGCCGCGATCCCCATGGCGACCACCGCGAACAGCACCCAACGTCCGATGGTTCCGGCTCCCGACGACGCGATCTCCCGAACCAACCGCGCATCGGCCGGCAATCGTTTCACGACATCGTCGAATTCGGGGAGCTTGGAAATATCCGCGATCCGGGATGCGCGGTCCAGCAACGCCGTCGCCTCGTCGGTTTGCCCCTGATCCAAATATTTCCCCGCCTCTCGGACCATGGGCGCGGCGATGTCGAGCAATGCGGCTTCCCGCCACTCTCCGGCGAAATGAGCGAACCGCCCCTGGCCGATCGCGTTCATCCCGCGATCCTCGATCCGAACACCGCGAATCACCTCGCCGTGCCGATCCCTGCACAGCTCGATCCAGCGGGCGCGCTCGGCGAAATCGCCGCCCGCGGCGGCGAGGGCGGATTCCGAACACACGGCCCCCCGTTCGAGGGCCGAGACGCACCCGAGGGCTGCAAAAATGCCGCCCAATTCGCCGACCCCCGACCGATCACTCGACACGAATGGCTTGCTCGTGAGCAACGCCTCCATGACGGGAGACGAACGGCCGGAACCGGCGGAATCGCTCTTGACCCGCTCGACGAGATCCGCCGCAGCCCGGTTCGCGAGCCCGATGTCGGTCGAAGAAAACGCCATGACGCGATCGTATCCCCAAAGGACCCAGAATTCGCGCCCATCGTCGCCCGCATCCGGGCTTGCACGATCGGCGTACCGTTCCCGCAGCATCCGGGCGATCGGCCGATCGACGTCGTCCAGCGTCCGCAGGGCGATCGCGCGGTCACCGTCCAATTCGCGCATGTCCGCAAACCGTTTCGCGGTGATGGCGATGCCGGCCCAGATCCACGCCGGATCGAAATCGAACCTCTCGCCGATTTGCATGACCTCGACGCAGTCGGCCGCGGCGCGACGCCCGTAAATGCCGCAGAGTCGATCCGCGATCGTTGCGGCGTTTCTCCATGCCTCGAATGCCAGGGCGCCGTTTTGCGCGGCCAGTCCGGCCACCCCGACGGCGTGGAAGGTTGCGACCTGCGCCCTCAGGGATTCCCGATCCTCGGGCGTTTCCAGAAGGATCCCGGATGCCCGGTTCAGTTCGCGCGTCGCCCTTTCCACGTTTCCCGCACGAAGTTCCGCAAGACCGAGATTGTAAAAGATCGGCCAACGATCGTCGTGCTCGCGACCTCGGGCGATGCCGTCGAGGATCGCGGCGCATGATCTGAACGACTCGGTTGCGGATCGGCCGTCGTGCGGGCCCAGCTCTCGAAGTCCGGTCTCGCAGGCGCTTTTCGCCTCGTGGAAACGGCGAGCCGAGGCCGGCTTCTTCACGCGAAACGTCCTCGCCACGCCCTCCTGCCAGATCATCGCCGGCGGCGGGGGTTCGGCGGTGGGCGAGCCTGGATCGAGGGCGGCGATCAGCGATGCGGTCTCGAAGGCCCTGAGCATGCGGGTCTCCGAGACCTCCGACTCCACGATCGCGCCCTGCGTCATGGTGTCCGCCTCGATCTTCCGTCGTTCGGCGTCGTCGTACTTCGGCACGATCAACAACCACGCCGCGAACGAGAGAACCGCGAAAACGAGCAGGGAACCGAGCGTAATCGCCGTCGCCGGCGGCAGAAATCGGCCCGGACCGAATAGTCGTTTGCTTCGTGACATGGCTCATCCGTGTCGTCGTTCGGCAAAGGCCGTAACGATCGCGTCAGAGACGCACCGGCTTCCAGTGCGACTTGTGGAACCACTGATGAAAACGCATCAGATCCACCGTCGGCAGGGTCGCGCGACCGGGACGTGTGGAGGTGATGTAGTCCAGCGCGGGCAAAACGCCGATGTCGTCGTCGGGGTATAGGTGCCGGTCCTCCTTGCGAAAGGACTGCACGAAGTCGAACTTGAAATGCCGGACGTTCATGCGCATGAGGTTGTAAATGTCCTCGGCGTTGCGCATGGCGAACTCGGTCGGGTTCGGCGGATTCGGGTTCAGGCTGTATCTGCGTTCGTCCGTGCCGCGAATCCACCCGACGCTCTCCAGTCGATCCGCTTTGGAGAACAGGATCAGGAACGGCGCTCGAATCCTTGGGCACTCCTTGGCGATATTCCAGATGTTGTTTCGGGTCAGACCGGCGGAGGACAGCTCGATCCGGTCGAGAATCGCCGCCCGGATGAACGACACCGCATCGCGGAACAGGTCGAACTGCTGCTGAATGTTCTCTTTCGCGACAATGTCCACGAGGTCCACCATCATGACGAACCCGCGGCATTGTTTTGCCCATCGCTGAAAGAATCGGTACGAGTCCTTCGCGTGCTCCGGGTTCAACATCAGTTTCCCGAATGCCTCGCCCGCGACGTCGATGAAGTGCCGCCCGCCGAACGAGAACAGATTGGCGTCGTCGGCCTGTGTGGGCGCCACGCTGTCGATGCTTGGGATTGCGTAGATCAGCTCCTGCTCGGCCTCCGTGAACGGAACTCCGGTCAATTTTGCGTGACGCAAACGGGCCACCGCCATCAGGGTCGTCTTGCCCGACTGCGACGTGCCAAGAACGCCGTAGCACTCGTCGCCGCCGGCGAGGGCGGCCTCGATCTCGGGAATCGTCCTTTCCCACGGCAGCCGTTCGTGCGTTTCCTGCACGGGCGAAACGGTCTCGACCGGAGGCGCCCATCGAGGCAGGGGATCGATTCTCGAAGACCTCGGCACCGGGTCCGGCAAAACCGGGACCTCGAATTCCTCGACCCTTGACGACTGCTCCGCGACATCGGCGGCTCTGCCGGCGCGGTATTCGTGGTCGACACCCGCGCTCCCGTCGTCGCCGTCATGGCCGCCGTCGGATCCGTTTTCGTCTTCCCCATCTCCGTCGCTGTCGCCGTCGTTCTCGTCCGTTTCCATTCTCATGTCCCACTCACCGGGAGCCGATTCGAATGGCGATTCCGGCGTCCCGGGTTTTTTCCTTGTCATGACGCTCCTCCTGTCGTGAAGAGATCGCGGCGCATGAGATCGAGCCGCGCGCGCTCCAGCGGCGACTCGCTCACCGTTTCGACACGCAATTCGTTTCCGTCGAGACGCGGTGCGCCCGCCAGGTCGTGCTCCCGGACCGGACGGTTCGCGGCCACCTCGAACGCTTTGGAGATTCTCTCCCCGGTCGATTCGATCGCTTGATGCCGAATGAACGAACGGTCGATATCCTCCCAGCGGAAAGACATTCGTCGGACGGCGTGCCACGGAGCGTGTTGCAATATCTGAACGACGACGCGTCCGAGGGCGGGCTGACAGCCGAGAACCTCAGGCGAACGCATTAGATCGTCGATCGCACCGTGAATCTCGGATCGTCGTCGCGGCGACCCGACACCGGGTGAGCTCCCGCCGAGGGGATCGACGCCGACCAGGTCGCGGACAAAGAGATCAAAGGTTTCCGCCGCCCAGGTTCGATCCCGGTATCGGCGCGCGGCGACGTCGATGCCGAGTACGCGAAAAGTATTCGCGCACGGCGTATCCACGAGCCGCAACTGCGCGAGCAGCGTCCGAAAGTTTCCCGCGGCCATGCCCGACGAGGGACCGCGCGCGCCGCTCCCGAGCTGACCGATGATGTCCCCGAGCGTGGTTTTCAGCGCGATCGTCCCTTCCCGCGTGTCGCCGCACGACAGCCTCCATCGCCACATCGCGAGGTCTTCTGCGAGGGAAGCCGCTCGCCCTTCGTCAAGCGCTCCGGTGTCGGAGAGCGAATAACGGGTTCGCGCGATCAGAAAAGGTGAGAAGTGTTTCCAGCCCGTGGTGTCCTGTCTGAAGACCGTGCGGCACCGGTGCTTGACGACATCCCAGACGTCATTTTCCGCGAGCGCGGCGCTGCCGGCGATCACCTCGCAGATCCACGGCAGGATCGCTGGGTCCCCACGGGTCAACCAGTCCTCGACGAAGACGCAAAACGCTTGACCTTTCAGGCGGCGCGCGAGCGTTTTCACCTTCTCCCGCTCCTCCCGGGGGGAGCGGCTGACGGAGAATGGCCCCCGCAGAATTCGCGTGGCGAACAGAGCGCCGAACCCTGTCAGATGCGCGGACGACGCCTCGGCACTCCGCAATCGGACCTGCTGTTCCGGCGTCAGTCGCGCGATCAGCCGCTCCAGGTGGTCGAGCGCGCCACACACGCGATCGTCGGTCGGATGGCTCCCCTGCAGCCACGTCCGCGCATCGTCTTCGACGACCGTTGACGACAGCGGGTGCATCCCGACGGCGTCGCGAAGTGCGTCCTCGATCTCGGGCGATCGTTCCACCGAACACGTCCAATAACGTCGCGCGAGATCGAGGATCGTTTTCGTCCCAACGTCCGCATCGAAATCCAGCAAATTCCCGGCGAGGCGAATGAGCAGATGCGCCGCCTCGACGGGATTCGCATACGTAGTGCGGTCGCCAAAGAACCCGTTCGCCGCGTCCTTCGCGAACTTTCGCACGCGCTCGTCCCCGAGCCACTTCGATTCGGGCCGGAGTCGTCGGAGGAGTTCGACAACCGATTCGCCGCTGATGAACGCCGAGTCCAGATCGTCGATCTGCGTTTCGAGCGGAGCGAGAGCCGCCTGGACGTCCCGAAAGCGGCGCGTCCAATAGTCCAGCGGTGTCAGGATGTCCTTAAGGAGCAGGGCGTCGGCGACCACAACCGCGGCGTCCCCCGTGTCGCGACGCAGGTGCGGAAAAACGCGATCGAGGAACCCCGGTTCCTCGCGCTCCCGTTGGCCGAGCGCGTCGATGTACCGAAACGCGGCTTCGTGACCGACCGCCGCCAGTCGGCCGATGGCCATGGCCGCGACGCGGCGCAGTCGCTCGGAATCGGTGGCGGCGAGTCGTTCGCCCCACTCGGCCAAGCGGTCCGGTCCGACAACTTCGACGAAAATCGGCACCGCGCCATCGGAAAAAGAAGTCCCTCCGCGACGCACCAAGATCGGTTCGAGTTCGAAGAGGACCTCGAGAAGCGCAAGGCGTTCGCGGTCATCGGCCCGGCGAATCCGCGTCCCGATCGAAGTGACGCAGATTTGAAGGAGCGGCAAATCGACGTGTTCCCCGATCCGCGCGACTTTATCGCCGCCGACGATCGGCCCCCAGTCCGGCGTCGACACCTCGTCGTGCGTCCCAACGTCGCCGTCCCCCGAAACGGCTGCGGAATGGCCGAGCACCAACGCCTCGGAGAGTCTCGGCCACGCCGCGTCGAGCCAGCCGAACGGAGCACCCGCCTCGGAGTTCCAGGCGACCGCGAAAGCCTCGCGCACCTTTGGAATGTCCCCGGGTTTGGTCGCGGCGGCATCGAGCAGCGCGTGACAGCGGATCAGCGTTCGTGCGGCCCGGCGTCGCTCGTCGTCGGCCAGCAACGAAACCGTCGCACCGGCCGTGGACACGATGGAGTACAGGCGCGCGGGCCGCTTCACGCGCTCGGCCGCCTCTCCCTCACGCGGCCATCGCGCGAGGCCGAACGATTCGGCCAGCCATTCACGCATGTCGTCGTCGAGCGGTGGTTGGTCGTCGTCGCGTTCGGGGAGAGGCCGGATGGCGGAACCCGCGGTTTTCGCGACGGCCTTCACACAGTTCGACGGGCTCCACGCGAAGCCCGGTTCGAGCGGAAATTCCGCGCAGGCGAAGGTGTCGTACGCCAGCCGGCCGCGATCGGCTGGGGGAAGGACCAGAGCGGCGTGCGCGGCGACGATCGCGTCGCAGTCCAAGTCGCAGAGCAACACGGTCCCCGTCGCGGATGCCGCGCGCGCGATTCGTTCCGCGAGGATCGCCGTCGTGACCGGATCGGACTTCCACCATTCCCCGAGCTGCCAGCGACGGGCGGACTCGTCCGTAATTCCCGCCGGCAGGTGAAGGAGGAACCGGGATGCCTCTCCCAGAGCGTGCGTACGGGTGAGCAGATCCTGGCAGGTGATGCGCGGGCCCGTCGCTCCCGATTCGGACACCGGCGCGAGTTCGACGCCCTGCGCCAGCAGCAGTCGGGGGTTGAACCCGAGCCGCGACGCCGTCTCCGCGATCAGGACCAGCGCGACGCAAGCGATCCGGTGATTCGGCCCCTCGCCACGACGGCCGACACTGCGACGAACGGAAAATACGTATCGGCGCTCGTCGAACCGTCGAAACGCCCAGGCGTTCCCGTTCGGTTGCGCCTGAATAGCGCCTCCCACGCCCGATCGTCGCTCCAGCGCACGGACATCCGCACTGCCTAGACCGGCGGACGCGGCCACCGTCTGGTAGCCCGGCACGCGCGCGTTCGGCGGAGCGTCGTAGCTCCAGATGTCGATCAGTTCGGCTTCGGGCATGGATTCGGAGGGGTTGTGAGCTTGCGATCCTTTTCCTTCGGCTTCCAGAGGTCGTCCGTAGAAGTCGAAATTTGGGACATGATTATAATCCGACGAAAGTCGGCCGTTCCAGGAAGGACTTTTTCGTAACCGATGCAACGCTTCTGAATTTGTTGTCGAAAATATTCAACCGCATGCCCCATTCGGCCCGACCAGTTATCTTTATTTATTTGACTGGGGTTAAGAGATTTTTCTAAACCGTGAACAACTACACTATAGATGAGTTTTTCGAAATCTTCTATTTTCAGTTCATCTGACTTCAAATCCACGATCCCACTACCACCCTTTGACAAATTATTCAATTTGTCATGTTGATCGCCGTCAAACAAATAAGTTCTATTCGTTTGGCCATATACCTGATGAAATATAATGTACGACAACGTCTCCGCGTTTATATTTTCAAAAAGCCATTTCCGAAATTGCCCTTTCAGATCGGGAGTGTCAGACTCACTGAGCAAAGTGGAAGTGCCTTCCCGCTTTTCAGACTCAGTCTTGGCGTTGCTTTCACGCGAGACTTCACTTCGTCCGACATCGTAAGTTCTTTCATCGCTATCTTCTGCTCCTGAGCCTGCAATAGATTGCCTGGGCTGAACTCCTGGATTCCACCTCTCCTGCATAATCATCCAAAAATTGAAAACACCAAGCCCCAGAAGGCTGATGACGAATGATAGCTGCACGAAAGGAGAGACACGGGACCACCAAGCACCTTTCCTTTCTAATTCACTGCCAACATTTTTCTGATAGTACCTTCCAATTTCGTCTCTGACGATGCGTGGAATATCCTTAACGACTTGATTGCACGACATGCGTATTTCGTCGTCGATCCTGGCGACGCATTCATCTAGACGACCGGCGGCGGACTCCAATCGTCGAAGTTTCCTTTCGAAATCGTCGTCCACCGGCTGTGTCACTTCAAATTCTTCGTTAGACATTTCCGTGCCTCCTTAATCAATTTCCCTTCATCACCGCGATCACAAATGGCAGCACATCGTTCCAGCCCCACTCCGGCGAGGTGTCCGGATAGAGCGTCTCCCGAAGCTGCTCCGCGCGGCGATCGAGCCGGGCGAAATCGACGATCGACGGGGCGAGCCGCTCGTCCAGGAAAAACGCCGTCATGTCATTGGTGAGCAGGGGGATCTTTCCACCTTCGGCATGTTCGCGAATCATCCACGCGAAGATCCGCCGGTCGACCTCCTCGACGCCGTGAACCGCTGTTTCTCGCAGCAACTCGCACAGGGGCAGTGAGAGCCCCGATTCACAACGACTCAGGACCGACATCGTCCCGTCGCGAATCGCGGCGGACATCGTTGTCGGCTGATATCGCACGTACAGCGAACGCAGAAGCAGATCCCGTTCGCGGCTTACGCGGGTCAGTTCCCGTTCGGGCGATGACTCGCATCGCGCGTTCATGGCGATGACTCCGAGAATCAACGCCACCGCGGCCGCGCCGCAGACGGCGATGACGATCGACTCGGGATCTCGGCGGCGTTCGTTGCGCAAGGGCGTCGTCTCCTACTCAACCTCGAGGGCGTAATTGACGGAGGGGCAGCGAGCGTTCAGTCCGGCTTGGCCCAGAGCCTCGACCACTCGGTCGAGATAGAGCGTTCGACCGAGGTTTTCCGGGCGCGTGTCGTCGTCCGTGGACCATTGTCGCCACCAGACTTCCGGCGACGCGGAGGGTCTCGCGTGAAAGATCGCTTTCGTCGCGAACGGCGGATCGGCTCCGCCGCCACGGTCGGGCACTCGGGAACAGTCCACCTTCAGCAGGATCCGCGACTCCCGATCGACGAGCGCAACGACGTCCTGCTCCTGTTTGTCGAACGCCAATTCGGTCTCCAATTCGCGGAAAAGGTTCTGCACGTTCGGAAACGCCGACTCGCCGTTAAAGCCGAACGTTCCGGCGACCGGCGTATACTTCTCTCCTTTTCGATTGACGCAGATCAGCCGATGTCGCAGCGTCCGCGGCTCCGGCGCTTCCAACTGTTTCGTGATGAGCGGCCATTCGCCGGCGGCGAGCTTGAATCCGGAATGCCGCGTGGCGCGAAAGCGGCATTCGGGCATCGGGGCGAACTCGACCGCGTGAATCTCGGATTCGACGTCGGGATCCACGGTCGCGAGCCTGTTCGCCGAGTCTTGGAGATCGACAACGACCTGGTTGACGAAACGCCGCCCGGCGTCGGGATGATTTGCGACGACCCAAATGTACGCGGGACGGAAAACCCGTGTGCCGGGAGGCGGGTCCACGACGACATGATGACCGTTCACATCGAGCCGCTCCGAGGGGATCGGACCGACCAACTCGCTGCGGAACGCCACGAGCCAAAGGCCGCGTCCCTCGCCCAGCACCCGGCGATCCACCGCGTCGATCAGGCATCCATAGTCGTTGCCCCGCACGCAGCTCGCGGCGGCGCCCTCGGTCGAGGCGACGTTGCGAAAAGTAACCGACTGCGTGCCGTCGGTGACGAGGACGAGCAGGTCGTATTCGGCCGGATCGACCTTCTCGAACACATCGGCCAGCCGCGTACTTCCGCCGTCGAACGTGCGGTTGCGCTCGAAGTCGGTGTCCGGCAGGGCGTATTCGCGGAGCGACGCGATCGGTTTTGGGACGCTGAATTCGCCTCCGATCGACGACATCATCGGTTCGCGAACACCTCCGAAGGCGCTCATGTCGTTGAGCAGGTGCTCGGCGAGGTAGAGTTGGATCACCGTACGCCGATGACGCCGGTCGGACCCAAAATACGAGCGCATGCTCTGCGAGGTATCGAGCACGATCAGAGCGTTGCCCGCGGGCGGCGAAGATTGCGCGTTCTCGACATAAAGGGGGACGTCGAAAGTCTTCGGGAGCGGCGGCGTCCGCGGACCGCCGCAGGCGGCGAGACAGGCCGCGAAAGCGACCAACGCCGGACATCGGGCAAAACGCGGGAGCACCTTCCGCGGGACTGCGACATCAGTGCACATTCACGACGCCCTTGTTGGTGACCTTCCACCTGCCGTCCGGTCCCCTCTCCACTTCAGACAGGGAGACCAATTCGTTGACGTAAATGTCCGCATTCCCGGACGGAGGATGCCGGTCGTACCATTCGACGATTTCGGAGCCGTGACCGCTCGGTCGTGGAATGCAGACGCTGCGCTGACGATGGTCTCCGGCGAGACCCACGAAGATCGCTGCCCACGATTCGATCGATTTCCTGACGTCCGACAAGGCAAGGTTCATCCGTATGCGATCGTTGAAGATCTTGAATGCGTCTTCTCCGCCCGCGGCCTTCTTCAACTGCTCGCGCTGGGAATCCCAGACTTCTTTCATTCGAACTCTGAGTTCACCGAACAACGCGTCGAAATCGATCGGTGGCTGCTCGTGGGCCACGTCCGATTCCCGAACCATCGCGCCGGCCGCCAAGGAACCGGGAGAGCGCTGTTCAAGGGAACGAAGCCGTTCCTTCAAACCTCGGATAGCGGTCTCAGTTCCGAAATTTGCTGTCACGCACTCGCGGATCTGCCGCTCGACGTCATTCACCCTAAACAAACTCGCACTCTTCGCTGCCGCCTGTTCCGCCGAGGAAATTCGGGAAATGACGTCGTTCAGGTTCTGTTCGATTCTCTGGAACCGCCGATCAATGTCGCCGTCACCTGTGGTCGGCATTCGCCAACGTCGATACAGATCGTGCAGAATCCAAACGAGCACCACCGCATACGCAAGCACTCCCGTTGCGCCGATGGCGAGCATGAGGATCGAAAGCGCGGCGTTCATTTCGTTCCCGACAGCGCCCGATCCCTCGCGATACTGCTGTAGTGCCACTTGAGATGAGGCAGGTAGTACCGCGTGAGAAAAATCTTCAAAGGGCTTTCGAACAGCGTCGTCTTGCCGTGTACGGAGTTGTCGAAAAAGACCGGAATGTCGCTTCCGAACTGCTGCGCCATTCGTTCGTCGATGTGCAGGAACTCTTCACAGTTTCGGAATCGCTCGCGAAGGACTGCCGCATCGACCGTAACCGTCGGAGCTGATGTCTCGATCACAGCCGGAACGCGATCGTTTTCGTGAAGGTCGCGGTCCGCGATCCGGACGGGGAGCCCGATGACCGAACATACGCCCGACCTCGGCGACAGGGGCCACTGGGGGTTCATTCGTCGGTTTGCCCCGGTCTGAAGGGCCCGAAGCGCTCCGATGGCGGTCGTGGCCTTCGTGTTCAGCGTCCGGTCCGTCGGCCCGGAGACTTCGATATCGTACGTCCGGCCGCCGTCCATTCGCGCATTCAGATTCGATTGAATGTCGGGGTAGATGGTGTCGAGCGACGAGAGACCGCGCCACATCCGCCAACCGTTGCCGAGTGCGTGGACGTGAATCTTCTTGGCGTGTTGACCGCCGTCGAAGGTGTCCCATGCGCGAATGAGGGAGGTCACGTATTCGAGAATGCCGTTGAAAAAATGATAAATCGCCTGTTCGAGGATGTCACGGGCCGACTTGTCCGGGAGGTTTTTTACCCAGGGAGCGCCCGACTGAATCCACTCTCGCGTCAGGGCCATTCGCAACATCTGGTCGATGCGGTTGTCGTCGTGTTCATTGTCCTTCACGACGCCGTCGAGATGTCGTCTGATGGTGTTCCATCGCGACTGCGCCGCCGCGGGCATCGCGTGTTTGTCGGCCAGGATTTCGACGAGGTCATCTCCACCAAATCGAAGGCTGTCGATGAAAAACAGCTTGTCGGGATTGAGAAAGAACGCGATGTCGGTGGTGCCACCCCCCACGTCGATCACGACGTGGCGGGAATCATCTTCGGATCCCGCCGAACCCAACGCTCCCGCCCGGGACTCGTCGATCATGTCCGCGCGCGTGAGGGAGATCCCCGTGACGTCGCTGATCTCTTTCTGGATGTCGTCCCACGCCTTCACGTATTCGGCGCGCATGGACTCGTCGAAAGCCAATGGGAACGTCACGACCGCGGACACCGATTCGCAGTGGTCTCTGGCCACCAGACTCGCGACCACCAGTTCCAGAATTCCCGTCAGGTATTGGACGATGAATCGGGCGCGGGCACTGTCCCACCCGAACAATTCGTTCTCCATCGTCCACTTGAAGTTGGTGACGTAGCGTCGGCGAACCGCCTTGTCCGCCTCGGTCGCCGTGAACGACTCGTCGCCCGCGTCCTGTTGCGGCAACAAGTACGCGATCCTCGGGTTTCGGATCGTGAAAGCGTCGAGCGGTCGGTCCAAATCGGGAAGTTGGATCGTGGGACGATGGAACACGAGTTCGGACGGGAAGGTTTGGGGCGCCGGGCGAAAACGGGTGAGACAAAGCCATCGCCGCGTACTTTCGACCACGGCGCGCGCCGTTTCGTCCGCGTCGAGCGATTCACCGGTAAAGGCGTCGTAACTGAGTTCAAGATAACCGGGAGTCGTTTCCTTGGTCGAATCCACCGCCACGTACGTGTTCGATGTGCCGAAATCGACCGCGATTCGACGCAGGGCCCCAGGGATTTTCTTGATCTCGGGAACATACGAATCCGGAATCCGAAAGTACCCGGTTTCGGCATCTTGAACGTCGTTTCGATCCGGTCGCCACTCCATTCCGAAGTAGCTGGGTATGAACCCCATCCTTCGCGCGGGGGCGCTGTGCATTTGGCCGGTGGTTCTTTCGTCCGTCGGCAAATCGGAAACGAATGTGGTGGTTGCGCGATCCTCGCCCACGAGCCAGATGCGCGGGTGGTTTTCGTGCAGCGCAGTCTGCGTGAATAGGGCGTAATGGAGGTTCCAACCCTCGACTCGGAACCTCGGCCAGAGTGTGAGGCGTACGTTGTATCCATCATCCCCTTTGACCGGCAGTGTCACGCGCTTGTCGCCCGTCATCCCCTTCAAGCGGAACCGATAGGCGGCTGTCGAGCCGGTCGGCTGCGTGCATTCGCTGGATTCGACGATCGGAAGGTATTCGCGATAAAATGGCAGGTCCGGGAGACGAGTTCTGCCCGGCGGGCCAAGGCGTACGACATGGGGAACTAGAGTGTCTTCCGGTTTGAGAATTCTTCCCCGAACGATGACCACGAACTTGCCGATGTGATATGCCACCTGCTGTTGACCGGGATCGGGGGCCACACGTACGAAGTGCGGCGGTCGCCAGTCGGGATCGTTCCAGATCAGGAATTCCTTGCGTCCATTGCGTTCGAGTAACGCGAGTCCTCCGGGCAGCACAGACTCCCATGCGTGACGACTCCCGCACACGCACGGCACGCTCGGCGCCGCGCCATGGATGACCGGGGCTTCCGTGTGCTGGATATCCAACAGGTTCTTCACGCATTTCGGGCAGTAAAAGATGTGCCCAATGAACTGCGGAATCCGCGATCCCGGCGGCGTGGAGCGCAGCAGATCCGGATTGGCCGGCGGGATGATGGTGCGCGACTCGACCCAATTTCGCGCCAGTTCGGACACGATCCGGAGCGCGTTGACGTCCTCGACGAGCACGCTCTGCGCCATCGCCCTCGCCCACTCATCGAAGATCCACGCCGCCCGGGTTTCCAGATTTTGGTGCTCGTGCGCGTCCGTTCGATGTTTGTAGTCGTCCAGGAGCTTCACGACCGCGGCGTCGATGTCGGCGATGTCGCGGGCTTCGAGATTCGGGGTTGGAAACAGAAATGTGGGATCGTCGGCGACGGCGACGACACGGCGATCCCACGAGTAGAGCACGAGGTGGGTCTTCCCCCTTCGCCTCGGATCCTGCCCGATCAGTTCGCCGAATACGCCGAGCCGCCCGATCGGAATCTCCGTCACGTCGAGCACGCCGAGAAACGCGGCGCGCACGAGCGTTTCGAGCTGCGTGCGAGCGGCTATATGCTCCGGCTTGGTCACGGGGAGCCGAAGAGCCCACTGAAACATGAACTGGCGCGCGTAAATCGCCGGAATGCCAGTGGGGTCAAGCCCATCGTGCGGCATCAGAATCGATTCGATGTTCTGCGGGTCGATCCGATTGCGTCCAGGATCGTTGAATACCGGCCACTCCCGATCGGGATCGGGCAGGACGGGGCGGATCGCACTCGCATGTCCGTTCATGGCGGATCTCCGGTTTCAGGAATTCAGGCGCCTGCGCGAACGATGCCTTCCAGCGCCGTTTGAAATACCGATTCGATCTGATTCGCCAGCGCTTCCACGTTGCGGATCTGGGGCGTGCGGGCGTCGCCGATCTTCAGGCCGCCGTCACCCCGGAACGCATCGTGGAAAAACGTGGTCGGAAATCGCTGATAATCCTCGAACTTCGATCCGCGCGGTCGCAGATCGTCGCGCGTGAATTCGAGAAACCGCTCTCGCTGGATCCCCTCGCGAGACTCGCCCTGCGGGGCACGCGGACCGCCGAAAAGCCAGTCCATGACGCTTTTGTAGTGCTTGAGTCGCGCCTCGACGACGCCGCGAAGACGCCCGATGACCGCGTCTTTGCTAGTGCCGGTTTCCCGTGCAATCCGTTCCACCGCGAGCCGGAGTCGCGCGGGCACGACGCGGTTGGGGAAAAAATCGAGGGTCGTGGAGGGCAACGGAGACAGGAACTCTCGAAAACTGCGCATCATGCTTTCGCGGCCGATGAACACGGTGATGGCCTTGCCGAACGCAATTGCGGGCGCGTCGTTTCCCAGTCCCTTGCGAACCGGATAGTCGAGCAGATCCGCGCCGTTCTCTTTTTTCCAGTACGACATGAAATTCCCGGTCCCCAGTGCGTCTCGCACGGTCGGCGCGGAATCCGCCGACAGGCTCTCGTGCGCCATCAGAGCGGCCAGCAGATTGATGGGATGCTGATGCTCGGGCTGATCCCGATAGGCGCGTGAATAGACCCGCTCCTCGAAGTCCGATCGGCCCAAAAACACAAATTCGTCGATCCCTCGCCTAAACTCGTCGCCGTAGTACGCGAGGCCGCCCTCGGAGTTGCGGATCAACTGCTCGTGTCGGATCGTCGGTTCGCCCTGTTGAGCGGGATGCTCCGAAACTCGAAGTTGGAACCAGGGCATCAGGCACAGCACGGACACGCGGTTGTGCGTGGGCGCCAGTCGTTTGAAGTATCGGGCGAACGTCGGCATGACGCCGGCGCCCGTTCCGCCGTAGTTCGAGCCGACGAACGCCACCGATTTCGTCTCCTGGCGTTTGAGAGCCTCCGACACGTTTTTGAATTCGACGTCACCGCCGAAGTCCGCGGCGTTCTCGACCAGATGGATCTTTTTCGCGGCGATCGCGCTGGCGATGGCAGGAAGACCGAAAAATCCGTGATGCGGGTCGCCGTTCAACTCATCTGCCGAGTAGAATGCGCGAAGAACCAGGTCGATTTCCTCGGCGCCGCCATCCGCCAAAACGCGCGCGTTGGATGAATCCTGCCGCGCGAGATGCGGAAACGGCACGATGTGCGGAGTTCCTTCGCCCCGCTCGCGGCCGGTCAGATTCGCGTACAGCGCGATCGACTCTGTGAGCGGCCCCGAAACATCGGCGTCGATGACGTAGAACGGCGCCGGCTTGAACCCGGCGATGAACGCGAGGCGCAGGTAATTCAGCAGGACGGTCTGACCGGTGCCGCCCACGGCAAAAAAATAACAACTCATTTTTCTTCTCCGATGGAGGAGATTCCCCGACCCAAGAGACCCAGAATCCAGTAAACCGCGTAAATCGCGAACCCGCCCAACAGAAGGGGGAGGAGCAGGATTGTCCCTGGCATG
Organism: Deltaproteobacteria bacterium; assembly: GCA_020845895.1. Classification (NCBI taxonomy): domain Bacteria; kingdom Pseudomonadati; phylum Myxococcota; class Myxococcia; species Deltaproteobacteria bacterium. Next base: position 83,785 of record JADLEX010000057.1, read on the forward strand.
TTGTTGAACATCATCCAGCGGGCAAAATCCGGCATGCTTGTCGCTTTACAGCCCGAAAATTCGATCAGGCGCCAAAAACTGACGGCCACCGCGAAGGCATTCCACATCCAAAGCATCGGAGTGAAGTGCCGCCAGAGATCGTCCTTGTCCGACGCAAGATCGTTCTCTCCGAAACGATAGGGGCGCATTCGTTTTGCGAAGACGAACGCCAGCGCCACCGCCAGACCCGCGCAGACAAAGACCAGCGAGCCCAGCAGCACCGGCGACCTGGCGCCCGCGGAGTTGCATACGTTCTCGTCGATGGGCGGCGCAAGGGAAGGAAACCATCGTTCCACTCCGGATGCGAAGATCGCCAGCAAAAGACAGAAAAATCCAACGACAAATACCGTCGATTTTCGAAACATCAAAAGACCTCGTGAAGATTTGCCTGTCTTTTTTTACTTAACCCTCAACGCGGAACCTGTCAACATAAAATTTTTTCCACAACGCGATGAATTAGGATTGCCATAATCTAGTCGATCACCTAATAATATATTTATGAATTGCGATAGCTCACAAGCTGAGCGAAGTTATTTCGACATAACATATCAAGACTTCGCGGCGTCTCTTCCCGGAGGCGCGAAGAGGCTTGAAAGATCTTTCGGGGCTTGTGATGTTCTCTATCGCAAATTCGCGATGCGGCTCGCGTAGCGTTCCCACCACTCGCGGCCGTAGTTCGCCGTGCGTTCGAACGCGGCGTACCGATAGACGGCCAGATAGACCACGGTGACCGTGGCCATGGAGGCAACGCTGTCCACCACGTAATGCTGTTTGGTGAGCACGGTCGACGCCGCGATGGACAATGCATAAGCGATCGCGAGAGCGCCCCATCCCCGGTGGACTTCCCAGATCACGAGACCGCACATGAGCACCATGGCGACGTGCATCGAAGGCAGGCAGTTCACGGGCGGCGTATCGGCCCGGTAGATGACGTCGAGCACCCATGTCGCGAAATCGGTAACGGCGAATTCGGGCCTCGCGATGGTGACGGGATAGAGAAGGAAGATCGGCCAGCAGATCCCCATGACGGCCAGATAGGCGACCACCGCCTTTTTGTACGCCATGTCGTCTCGAATCAGGACCAGCGGGATGAAGTACATCGGATAAAGGCCGAGGTACACAAAGGTCCAGTTGACGGCGAAGGGAATCCGCCTCTCCAGCGCGAAGTCGAACGAGTGCAACTCATTGTAATTGAGGAACTTTTTGATGACGAAGTAGCCGGCCGCCCAAACGCCGAACATCAGGAGCGTCACGACACCCTGCCCGTACGGCGCGAACGAAACGGACGGGCGATACCCCGCGCGACGCAGTCGCCACGCGGTCCACAACAACACGGCGACCGCCGGCCACGCCGTGCCGAGCAGAATCCAGTTGAGCGACGTCAAATGGACGTGGAAAACTTGATCGAGCGCCAGCAGGACCAGCATGTGCGGGCACAGAACGATCATGTAAGTCAGGACGGCGGAACGAACGGGATTGTCCCTCAAGGAAATCGTCAATTGTCCGTTCGACTGCGCAAATCGGTCCAGTATCGACATGCGCTGCTCCTTGGCGCGCCCCGGCGCGCGCGAATTGCCGGTCCTTCAAGCCATACGACAACCGGTTTGTTCGGCGGTTCGACCGCACCGGCCGGAAAGTCGTTTCGGGTTCCGCGCCTTGTGTACGCGACGCGGCAAGGTCGTGTCAATTCTAGCACGAAACTTCGCGACCGGAGCGGGGACTTAGCTGCCCGGACCCGACCCGCGCTGCGCGATTACCGGATCGAGTTCGCACCGGACGATTTCGCTGCGCCCTGTCACATAAAGCCGTCGATGCCCCGCGTCCCAGACCATGGTGCGGGCTTCCTTTTCGGGTCCCTGCCAAGTGGCGACGAGATCACCGGACCTGGAATCGAGTGCGATCACCTGGCCCGAGAAAAAGTTGGCCGTGAACAGAAGTCCGACCTCCGGCGCGGAGGCTACGGCTCGAATCCACGGCAGCGCCGGGAGGCGGCGTCGACGAGTCAGGGTGTCCATGTCCATCACGTCGATCGCCCACGCCGTCGGCCTCGCGACGAACAGGGATCGTTGCGGGTCGTCGCTCGCCATGCCCAATGAAAACGGACCGAGCCATGCGGCGCGCGCCTCGCCGATTGCTCCGTGAGGATACCGATCCACCCTCGACAAAATCGACGAATAGAACCAGCCGGACACGAAATAGTGCTGGTTCGCGTCGGACATGGTGAGGTCATAAGGCAACATCGTGCCGATTCCGACATCGTGGATGCCGCAGGACTCCATATCCATCTCGTAAATCTTGCCGACCATTTCCTGAATCGCGACGAAACGCCCCGTCCGCCCTGACGGGGCAATATCGACCCAGCGCCCCATCGGACATGCACGGATTCTCGACAGGGATTCCAGGTCGAATTCGGCCGTCGCCGCGGGCCGAATCGGCAGCGGCTCCTTTAAAAAAGCGATCACACGGCCAGCGGACTCGTCCACGAGCAGGCGCTCGGGAAGCATGTCGAGTCGTTCCGACCACTGGATCGTCCCCGTTTCCAGATCGAGCCGTCCGATGCGCCGGCCGAATTTGTCGCAAAACAACAACGTCCGCCCGTCCGCCATCAACTTGATGTCGTAGATCTTGTGTGGACCCGATCGCTCCCCCTCCGGCAGCGATGCGATTGGAAAGAACGAGGTGCAGGGGACTGGCGGTGTGCTCCGGTAGTTGGTCGGCGTTCGGCCCCAATCCTGCGCAAGGCCGAAGATCGAGAAGACGACCGCGACCGCGACCGCTTTGCGAATTATGACGTTACTCCCCGCAAGATATCGGCCCACAAGCCGGTTCGTGAGGAGGAGCACCCCCAGCAGGGTCGAAACGGCCAGCCAATGGATCAGGACACTGGGATCGGACACGACCATGCGGTTTTGCGCGGGGTGTCCGATCACCGCGATGATCGTCGCGGTCGCACCGGCGATCAGCGCACCCGATGCGCCGCCGCCAAGGCGCCAGACAACGAGCGCCACAGCCGCGACCGCCGACGCCGACCACATGGCCGGCGCGAAAATGAGCAGTGCCAAGATCGTGAAGAAGATGGAGGCGGCAGTCAACACGCGCAATCCCAACTCGAACCATGGGCGGAAGTCGTCGATCAGGACCACCCCGAGCAGCGTCGCGATCCCGACCCAAGTTGCGGCATCGCCGAACGTCGAGGGATTTCCGGGCTCGGAGAAGCCCACTCGGATCAGGAGCGCGACGACGATCAGGACGAAAATTGCTTTCGCCGCGCCCATTCCACCTCGCCGGGCCTCCCGCCCCACGAGCACGCATACCAAGCACGCACGCACCGTCGGTCCGGAGAGCAGGACGGTCAGGAGGAAGCATGCGAACACGCCCCACGCCAACGATCGCGCCAGCCAGCCGAACCACGCGAGGACTCGATCGGGATCGTCGGCGCGCAAGGGATGTCGGCGTATCCGGCGAAGGATCCACCGTCCGATCGCCGCAATCGCCAGGGGCGGCAGCAACGCGAAACCGATCGCCAGCGCGATGGAACCCGCCAGCCAGAGCCCGCCGACCACGTACTCGCGTCCCCACGAGACGAACGACGAAAGGGCGCACACGATCAACGTCGCGGGCAGCCATCGCGCCCAGCGGGTGCGTACATCGAGTCCGCCGAAAAACAGCTCGCGAATTCCGACGGATTCGGTGTCCGCGACAGGACGCCGGCTACCGGGCTCGCGTGTCGGAATCGCGAAGATTCGTCTCGCCTTGTCGATCAACGATTTCACGAAGGATCAATCCGAATCGCCGATGCCCCATTCGAGCGCGATGTGGCTCGACTGGCTGACCGTACCGTCGTCGCCGCTGCCGCTCGTCTGCTGGACGAAGATCTGCACGTCTCCCGCGATCGGGTCCGCTGCGGTGGATTGGAACATCGCCGTCACCGCGTCGGGGACGGCCCCTTCGACGGAAACGATCTCGAAGTCGCCCGCGAGTGCGTATGGATCGAAATCGGTCGCGACTGACGGCGTGGCGAGTCCAGAGCCGCCCGAAGCCAGGGATTGCACCAGCGTTGCCGGAATGCTCTCCGCGAACGCTCCGTCGTCCGTCTCGACGCCGAGAGCGATGTCAATCTCCAATCGGTGCAGGCAATCCATGGCGATCTCCGGTCCACCCCCGTCGTCGTTCGGAACCGATTCGACCTCGCGGACTTCGCCGCCTTCATGATCGAAGGTGACGGTGAGCTGCGTCTCGCCGCCCAGCGGCGACTGCGTCAACAACGAGGTGTCGTCGCTCCACGTCGCGGTTACGGTAAAACCGCCGCCGGTGACGTCCAGCACGTCGTCCGCCGACACGCCGACCAGAGCGCTGACCGCGTCCGACCCACCCATAATCGTCGACGTTTCGTCACAAACCTCGTAAGCGTTTTCGTCGTCGTCATCATCGTCGTCATCGCCCGACGAGTCGTCATCGTCATCATCGCCGCAGGCCGGGGCGCACGCGATCAGCGCAACGACCAGTCCGAACAAAAGCCATCTTTTCGCGAACGACATGTGCGTCCTCCTCTCCCGACATCGAAGGTCAGGGAAGCGTCAGATCGTAAAGCGCCTGGACCAGGAGCTGAGCCACCGGTTTGAGGCCGTCCGGCGAAGGATTGTAGAACCAATACCCGACCGGAACGGGGATCGCGGGCAGCGTCAGTCCCGGGACGTAAGACGCGATGAGTTCGAGCACGAAGTTCAGGTCGTCCAGCGGCAGCCAATCCGGAAGCAGCGGATGAAGATCCTCGGGCCCGGAATCGAGCAACGCGGGACCGAGATCCTGCGTCAGGATCAGAGCATCGACGAGCACGTTGTTCTGATGCGGCGCGAATACGCCCATGTACGGCAGACGGTAGGGCTCGCCCTCGTCCCACGCGCCGTTTTCGTTTTCATCGACGTACGCCGTCACGTCGTCTTCCTGCGGGTCCGTTTCCGCGCGCACCGCCGCAAAACCCGCCGTCACGTCGAGACACGCGAAGCCGAGCGACACCGCGCCGCCCTCGAAATCCTGCTCGCCGCCGGACACGAACTTCAGGAAGTCGGGGTAGTTCGGATCGGCGAGCATGTCGAGCAGAATTCCCGCGAAGTAGTGCGCGATCTCGACCGGATCGTACCCGCCGGGCCATACCGTCAGCGCTTCCCAATCCGCTTCCAGGTCGATCGACACGAGGAAGTGCTCCACGGCGTCCGCGGCGTTCACGATCGCCGACAGGTTGTGCACGTCGGCGATGTCCCACTCACCGCCGGCGTCGATCACCACCGTCTCGCCGTCCACCCACAGCGGCATCGGGCTCACGAAAAGGCGCACGTCTTCGTGTTGCGCGACGATCTCGGCGGCCAGCGAGATCAGATCCGCATTCATCGGCAAGAGTTGATCGCGAATCGTCTGCTGGAGAGCCGTCCAATCGATGTCCGGAAATCCACCTGCCATCGCGAGCACGACCGGCAGTTCGGCGAAGAGATCCTGAACGCCGGCGAGGAGTAGCCCGAGCTTGGCGTCGCCAAATTCCGGGCATACGTCGATCGCGTCCTCGAAGGCGTCCATCGCCGCGTCGACATCGCGGATTCCGAGGGCGTCGATGCCGTCCTCGACCAGCGGGTCGTACGTGGACCAGTCGCAGACCGGCGTCGTGTCGTCGTCGCCCGTGTCGTCGTCCGCGTCGTCGTCGGCATCGTCATCCGGCAGCGGCGGCCACGTATCGTCATCGCCGGTATCGTCGTCGCCCGTATCGTCGTCCGCGTCGTCATCCGTGTCGTCGTCGGAATCCGCTTCCGGCGAATCGTCATCATCGTCGTCGCCGCATCCGCAGCCCGCGACGACGAAATTGAGCAACACGAGCAAAATCACGAATACGAAGCGCTGGAGTTGCGTCGTCATCGTCAGGCCCTCCCGCAAGCGCAGGCGCCGGTGTGGTCCGCGTCCTCTACCGACTCGACCTCAACTCCATTCGGGTTGTGGACGTCATCGTCTCCCGCGTCGTCGTCACCGTCGTCGCTCTCGGCTGCGTCGCCGGGCGCTTGCCCGACCGCGTCGATTCCTGCGAGCGGCGTCGCGGTGACGACCTCGCTCGAATCCGACCGGTTCCCCGCGTCGTCGAACGCGTGGACCCACACGCGGTGCTCGCGGCCTGCGGTGAGCCCCGTGATGGTTGCGCCGTCTGCATCGGCATCCACCGCACCGCCGAAGTACTCGTCGTGCTCGTAAATGCCGTACCACACGTCGAATCCGGCGAGATCGGCATCGTCCGGTGCGGTCCACGTCACGTGAATCGACTCCTGCTCGCCGATGGCGGCCATGCCCGTCGGGGCATCGGGTGCGATTTCATCGAGCGTACCCAGAATCTTGCCCGCCACCTTCTCGCGCCAGTCGAGCAGCGCCTGCCAATCGTGCTCCCACTGATAGGTCTTGGGCGAGACGGTGCGGACGACGCCGTCCACCCAGTCGCCGTCACCGCGCTCGTCGAGCAGGTGGAAGTATTCGTAGTCTTCCATCGATTCGCGGATGTACTTCATGCGCAGCGACGCGACCGGGATATCCGTCGTGCCGCCGATCCGATCGATGGTGCCCGGGTAGATCAGATTTCCGTCGCCCTGCGCAAAGGGCGGTGCGTACTGCGAGTCCCACGGATCGAGGCCGAGGCCGGGCAGATAGACCGTGTGCCAGAAGAGAAGACCCTGAAAGTCGTATCGCCGCGTCAGCCACGTCCAGATGCGCTGGTAGGACGACTCGAAATCGACGAAGTGGTTGGCGAAGTCGAACCACACGACGGCGCTGATGCAGTTGTACCACCACGTCTTTTCGCCCAGCGCGCGCCGTTCCTCGTAAACCTCGGGAAACGGCGGAGTGGGGAGCGAGTCGGAAAACAGCGGTTCGTCCGGGCACCAGATGTCGATGTCGCCGGCGAGTCCCGCCTCGAACTGCTCCGTCACGAGCGGTTGCAGGTCTTCGTCCGCGGCGTGCAACCGCGCGGCGAGGTCGCGCAGGTCGGCGTACTGCTCGGGGCGCGGCTCGTCGGGCAGGTAGTAAAATAGCACGTCGTTCCAACCGCTTTCGCGGAAGTGCTCGGCCCAACCGCGCCAGTACTCGCGCTCCCAGACCGTGGCGTCCACGTCGCCGGGCCGCCCTCCGGGCGCGCCGGGCAGGGTCATCGTGTTGAACCGGAACCCGTCGCTGTAAAATGTTCCGTCGAGAAACGGCGCGTGGAAATTGTCGAAGTCCGACCAGTCCCAATCGAAGGTCTGCTCGGCGTCATTCCATGCGTATTCCGGCGAGTTCTGCTGCCAGGTGTCGAGACCGATGCGATGCCGCGCGAACTCCTCGAAGTACCGTTCGGTCAGCGTGGTGCAATCCGTGATTCCACCGCGCGCGCCGTGCCAACCGCACATCGTCCCGGCACTGAAACCATACGCGCCGGCGAGCGACATCTCGCTCGGGATCTCGAAGTTCCACACGGTCAGCGTCAGTTCGCCCTGCCACGTCGTGCGTCCGTCCGCCGTCACGGTGACCGTGGCGGTGTAAGTCCCCGGCGTCTGACCCGCCGGGATGAAGATGTCGCCGAAGACGGCCATCGTGTAGCCCGCGGGCAGATCGAAGGGCGCGCCGCCCCGGTTCTCGCCGACGAAGTGATCTTCGAAGGGAACAAGCCCGTCCGGCCAGTCGCCCGCCTTGGACGGGTCCGGCGGGAAGCTGCTGATGCGATCGGCGGGCACGGGGACGTAGTGGATGCGATAGAGTTCCACCGGCCCGATTGGACTCCCCGGACCCGCGAAATCGGTCACCGTCACATCGACGTTCGTCGTGCCGTCGTCGTCGCGAATCAGCACCTGAAACGGTTCCCACTCGTTTCGCGCCGCCTTCAAATGAAACGCGCTCGACGCGTCGAATCCAACCTCCGGCCGCTGCTTGGCGGTGCCGTGCGTGAGCGCCACGGTGTATTCGGCGGCGGAGATGGAAGGAATCGCCCCGATCGCGGCGATGAGCAACGCAACCCACGGATATCGACGCATGTCCCGACCCCAAATGGCGGATTCGAAAAGCGACAGGACTTTAACACTTTCACCATTTCGCCGTCCAACGAAATTCCGTCCCCGCCATCGATCGGGGGATCACGTCGGATGTCGATCCGCACGGGGGAACCAACCCGACTTCGCCTTGATTTTTCGTACTTCGCCCCTAGAATGCGCGCAGGTTCGCACCACGCGGGGAATTGCATGCGCCGACTGGTTTTCGTTCTCGTTCTGATCGCGTCCGTTTCGGCGCTCGCCCTCGCTTGCAGCAAGGGCGGCGAGGACGATCGCGATCTGGCGCCGGAACTGTTCGCCGAAAGCATCCGCGTGTATCCCAATCCCGCGTGGCTTTACGAAAAGGCCCTCTTCTACTTCGGGTTCGAGGATTTCGACGGCGACATGGACAATCCGACGCTGATCGTTCGTTTCGAGGAAGAGGACGGCGGATCGAAGGTCGTCGAGATCGCGTCGTTCGACATCGAGGGCGAAACGGCGGGCACCGTGGAATTCGAGATCGTGGTGCGTGACGGCGACGAGGGCACCTACTTCGTGGCCATCGCCGACGACGCGGGGAATCTGAGCAACGAAATCCCCGTCTTCCTCTACGTCAATCCGGAGCCGCGCGACGAAGAGAACTACTTCGCCGACGACGACGACGCGGACGACGATACCGACGACGACGCGGCCTGACGCCCCGTTCCCACGAGCGCTTCGGCGCTATTTCCGATAGAGCGACGCCACGAGTTCGCCGTACCCGTTGAAGGGGAGCGTGGCGATCTTCGTCTTCGTGCCGAGATCCACCTCGCGGGCCTGCGACCAGCGTGGGTGCGGCACGGCCGGGTCCACATTGGCGTCGAAGTCGTACTCCGCGGGAGCGAGGTCGTTCCAGAAGGTTCGCGGTCGGTCTCGCACGAACTCGATGGCGACGATCGACTTGATGCTCTTGTAGCCGTACTTCCACGGAACAACGAGGCGGATCGGCGCGCCGTTTTGCGGCGGCAGCGGCTTGCCGTAAATGCCCGTCGCCAGCATCGTCAGGTCGTGCGCGGCCTCGTCGATGCGCAGCGCCTCGTAATACGGCCACGGGTACCAGTAGTCGTTTTTTTGCCCGGGCGCGACGCCGGGATCGAGGAAGGTCCAGAAGCGCACATACCGCGCGGCGGCGAGCGGACGCGCGAGGTCCATCAGCGCGCGCATCGGGAACCCCGTCCACGGCAGCACCATCGACCACGCCTCGACGCACCGCATGCGATACACGCGCTCTTCCAGGTCAAACCGACGCGTCAGGTCGTCGACGTCCAACACCATCGGCCGCTCGACCAGCCCGCCGATCTCGAGGCTCCAAGGGCGCGTGACGAGCCTCGCCGCGAGGTCCTTCACTTTTTTCTTCGACGCCGTGAACTCGTAGAAGTTGTTGTATCCCGTCCCGCGCGATTCGGGCGTGACAATTCGGCCGGTCTCATCCGCGGCCCAATGCGGATTGGTCGGCGCGGGGTATCGCTCGGCAATATCGGCGGGAACGATGGGCGACGCGGTGGCCGCGGAAGGGCCGCGAAGGCCGAACCTCGACGCGGCAAGGCCGACGGCGGACACCGCGCCGAACCCCAGCTTGCGCAGGATCTCGCGCCGGTTGTCGTGATCGCCCTGGGGCGTCACCAGCGACTCGCGCATCGCGGGGATTTTCGAATTTCGATGAAACACGTCTCACTCCGTCCCCGCAGCGTCGCCGCTCGCCGCGCACGCCGCCATGACCGCCGTCAGTCGATTCCGGCGAAACGCCCCGAACTTTGCACCCCGGATCAAAATCCCTAGACTGCGCGCCATGGCGCTTCGGCTCATCCGACGATACGTGGCCCGCGAGATCCTTGTGCCTTTCGGCCTCGGGCTCTTCATCCTCACGTTCGTCATCATGATGTTTCAGATTCTCAAGGTCACCGACCTGATGGTCAACTACGGCCTGCGCCTTGCCGACGTGCTGCGCGTCTTCATGTATCTGCTCCCACCCTTCACCGTGTTCACGATCCCCATGGCGTTCCTGCTGGGCGTCATGCTCGCGGTGGGGCGGCTGTCCTCGGACTCCGAGATCGTCGCGATGAAGGCGTCCGGTGTGAGCCTCGTGCAGCTTCTGCCGCCGGTCATGGTTCTCGCGGCGGCGGCTTACGTGTTCTCCTCGGCGCTGTCGCTCTATGCCGATCCGTGGGGCAAGCTGCAATCGAAACTGATGCTGGAGCGGGTCGGCACGCAGTTCGCCGGGGCGCTGCTCAAGGAAAAGGTCTTCAACACCGACATCAGCAACCTCGTCATCTATATCGAGGAAATCGACCCCGCGACGAAGGACCTCTCGGGGATCTTCATCTCGGACGAGAGCCAGCCCGACCTGCCGATCGTCATCACCGCCGCACGCGGAAAGATCACGCATTCGCCGACGGGCGGGAAGGTCGCGTTTCAGCTCGAGGACGGCGCGATCCACCGCACGCTCGCCGACGCGTCGATCTACGACGCCGCGCACTTCGAGCGCAACGAAATCGTGTACGACATCCGCAAGGGGCTCGCCGGCGAAGCCGGGAAGAAGTCGTACCTGGAGATGACGCTGCCCGAGTTGTCGACGTACATCGAAAGCCTGCGCGTCGACCTGCGCGCGGGCGGCCTCGACGACGGCGCGATGAAAGACAAGACGCGCGAGATGCGCCGCGCGTGGGTCGAGTACCACCGCAAGTTCTCGTTCCCGTTCGCGTGCGTCGTCTTCGGGATTCTCGGGCTGCCGCTCGGGGTGGTCGCGCCGCGCTCGGGACGCGGCCAGGGTTTCACGATGGCCATCGTCGTCCTGTGCGCGTACTACCTGCTCTTTCGAGTCGGCGAAAACCTCGGTTGGAAGGGCGTCGTTCATCCCTTCTTCGCGATGTGGGCACCCAACCTGCTCTACCTCGTCGCGGGCGCATACCTCGTCTGGAGTAAGACGCGCGAGCGCCCCGTGTGGGTGATCGAGAAGCTCGGCGCGGTCTCGACGCGCGTCGTGGAAATCGCGCGCCGCCGAGTGGCGGGGCACGGCCCCGGGGAGAGTGCGTCATGAAGCCGCGCATCCTCGACCGCTACATCGGCGGCGGGTTTCTCAAGATGTTCGCCACGTGCCTCGGCGGCTTCACGGCGCTCTACATCCTCGTGGATTTCATCGAGCGCTCGAGCCAGATCTTCAAGTCCGATCCCGCGCCCATCGCCATCGCCCTCTACTTCGCCTACAAGCTGCCGCTGATCGTGTTTCAGATGATCCCTGTCGCCTGCCTGCTCGGTTCGCTCCTGTCGCTCCTGATCCTGGCGCGCAATTCGGAACTCACGGCGATCAAGGCGGGCGGCGTGCCGATCCTGCGCGCCTCGGCGCCGATCATCGCGATGGCCGCGCTCATCAGCACGCTGGGATTTCTCCTCAATGAATACGTCGTTCCCGCGGCGACGCAAAAACGCGAATACATCTACAAGGTCGACATCAAAAAGCAGGTCTGGCGAGCGAAGTATCGCAAGGAAAACGTGTTCTACCGCTCGGGCAGCGCGATCTATTCGTTCGGCCTCTTCGTGCCAGAGCAGAATAAGATCAGCGACGTGCGCATGTACCGGCTCGACGACCGCTTCCGCATCGCCGAGCGCGCGGTGGCCGCGTCGGCGCAGTACCAGAACGGCCACTGGATGCTCGTGGACGGCTATCGGTGGATGTTCGAGGGGCACCGGCTCGTGGACACCGCCGCGTTTTCCGTGCTGCCGATCGAGCTGATGGAATCGCCCGACGACCTGAAGATCTACCAGCGCGATCCCGAGGAGATGAGCTGGCGCGAACTGCGGTCCTACGTCGGCGATCTACGACGGCAGGGGTACGACGTCACCAACTACGAGGTCGAGCTGCACGGCAAACTCGCGTTTCCGCTCGTGCCGATCATCATGGCGATCATCGGTGTGCCCTTCGCCGTGCGCGTCGGGCGGTCGGGCGGCGTCGCGGCGGGAGTCGGCATCGCCATCGTCATCGGCGTCGTGTACTGGATCGTGCACGGTCTCGCGCTCGCCGTGGGCAAGTCGGGCGCAATCGGTCCGATCATGGCCGCGTGGAGCGCGCACGCGGTCTTCGGGATCGGCGGGCTCGTCGGCCTCGTCAAGGTGCGGCAATAGGTGCGTCAGGTGCGCCCTTCTCATTCATTCGCGCGAGGATCGCATCGAGTTCGGCGTTCAGTTCCGCGAGAAACGCCGCCGTCTGTTCCTCGTCGTCGGGGCGGCGCTTCCAGCGGCGATGCAGCCACAGCCAGTCCTCGGGCTTCTCCAATATCACGCGCTCGAAAACGCGCGAGTAGTGCTGCGCGTTGAGCAGGTTCTCGCGCGCTTCGTCGGGATGCGCAATCCACGGGACCTCGGGATCGACGCACAGCTTGTAGCGGCCCGGGGCGACGCGGCGCGCATACCCGCTGATCACCACGCACCCCGTTTCGCGCACGATTCCCGGAGTCGAACGCACCGTGGACGCCGCGCGGCCCATGACATCGACAAAAGTTCCGAGGCGGGCCGTCATGTTCTGATCGACGGCCTGCGTCACGAGCCGTCCGGCGCGCAGTTCCGCCACGACGACCGGTCGCGAGTCCTTGGGCGGAATCGTGCTTTCCCCATGGTCCATGCGCACGCGCTTCGTCCACTCGTCGAACACGGGGTTCTTGATGTTCTTGCCGATGATCGAGTTGGGATAGCCGAGCCGCCCCACCTTCATGAGCGCGACGTCCCAGATGCCCACGTGCCCGCCGATGGCAATCACGCCGCGCCCGGCTGCATGTGCTCGGCGCAGGGTCTCCAGCGACGCCGCATCCGCCTCGAATCGATCCTCGAAAAACTTCGCATCCATGCGCTGGGCGCGCGCGAACATGACGAACGTGGCGAACGCGTTTTCGTACGCCTTGATCGCAATTTCGCGAATCTGGTCGGGGGTGCGTCGGCGCTCGGGCGGCGTGGTCGGCGAAGCGAAAACCCGCGTGAGGTTGTCGAGCACCAGTTCGCGCCGAATGCCGAGTCGAAACGCGAGCCGACCGAGCGCAAACCCGAAACGGTCCGCGGCTTCCCAACTCGGCCACGAAAATATCGCGGTCACGAGCTTCAGAATGAATCGGGACATCATGCGTCCTCCGACGCGCCGCCGCCTCTGACCGAGCGCAGGTCCGAAATGCGCAGGCCCTCATACGCGAATCGCGCGAGGCCAACCGCCGTCTGCGGAATGTAATTCGAGGCGTGCACAACGACGGCCATGGACAGAGCCATCGATGGCTCGACCCCCGCATAGCGGATGAGCGCCTGCTGTGCAAGGTAGTGATAGACGCCCACGTAGCCCGGCGCGGCGGGCACGGCCACCGCGACAACGATCGCCATCACGAGAATCACCGTGGCCTCGCGGTTCAGGTACAGGCCGAAGGTCGCCACCGACCAGCGGATCTGAAATGCCGAAATGATCCAGATGATGACGGAGATCGCCAGGATTACCGCGATGTCGAAGGGCTTGGTGGACTGCGTGAATCCGCCGACGAAGGACCGGAATCCCCGCTCGATTTTCGCGGTCCACGCATCGGGCAGCGGCCGCGCCACGGTGCGAAAGATCGACATGGCGAAGTCGGTCTTCCATTTCAGGACGACGATACCCGCGAGCAGCACCGCGCCGCCCGCGCCGAGCGTCGCCGCGACCTTCTCGGGGCCGACGCCGAACACCGATTCCATGTCGCCGAAATCGAAGACGAGAATTGCCGCGACGAACAGAAACAGCGCGGAAAATGTGTCGTAGAGCCGCTCGACAACGATGGTCCCGAACGCCGCGCCGAAGGGCGCGCCCCCGCGCCGATGCGCCGAATACGCCCGGGCGACCTCGCCGAGACGCGCGGGCAGCACGTTGTTGACCGCGAAACCGATGGTCGTGGACCAGAAAAGCGTGACGGGCGAAACCGGCGTCACCGGTTTGAGCAGGTAATGCCAGCGCAAGCCGCGAATCGCGAGCGTGAACACGACGATCAGCATGACGAAGACGAACAGCGGCAGCGAGATCGTCGCCATCGACGACTTGAAAAGCGCCCAGTCGATATTGCCGAGCGCCATGGACAGGAACGCGATGGAGAGCGCGACGCCGAGCCAGGTCTTCCAGGATTTCATGGATCGAGCCCGCCGTCATGGCGCGCGGCAATCGTCCGCGCCGTGTCGATGTCGGCGCGCATTTGCGCGACGAGCGCTTCCACGTTCGGAAAACGGATTTCGTCGCGCAGCCGCGCGAGGAAGTGCACGGAGATCTCGCACCCATAGATGTCGCCGCTCCAGTCGATCAGGTGCGCCTCGATGCGCCGTCCGTCGTCGCCGAACGTCGGGTTCGTGCCCACGCTGATTCCGGTCGCCACGCGCGTGCCGTCCACCACGGCGATTCCCGCGTAAACGCCGTTCGCCGGAATCAGTTCCCAGTCCGTCTGAAGATTCGCAGTGGGGAAGCCGAGCGTGCGCCCGCGTTTCGCGCCGACGGCCACGAACCCGCGCACGTGAAACGGCCGGTCGAGCAACCGCGCGGCGGTCTCGACATCCCCCGCGCCGATCGCGCGGCGGATGCGGGAACTCGACACCTTGAGTCCGTCCGACGCCACCGGCTCCATCACCTCGACCTGCACGCCCCGCGTCGCCGCGTATTCCTGCAGCATCGCCGCGTCGCCCCGCGCCATGTGCCCGAAGCGAAAGTCGTAGCCGACCACCACGTGCGCGGCGCCGAGCGCGCCGAGCAGGATGCCCTCGATCCACGCCTCGGGCTCGGTGTCGGCCGTATCTCGGGTGAACTCCTCCACCGCCACCGCGTCCATGCCCGCCGCGGCGAGCTGCCGATAACGCTCGGCGTGCGGATAAATCATCGCGAAAACCTTCTCCGGACGCAGGACCCGCAAGGGGTGCGGCTCGAACGTCAGGGCCACGCACGCCTCGCCGTGGTTACCGGCCAGTTCGCGCGCGCGGGCGAGGATCGACCGATGGCCGAGGTGCAGGCCGTCGAAATTGCCGACGCACACGGTGCACGCGCGGCCCGGCGACGGCGCCGCGCCGATGACGCGAAGGCGATCATTCATTCGCGATGATCCCCTTCACGAGCGCCGGCGGCGAGACCCGTTCCGGCCCGATTCGAAATGCCGCCCGAAGGCGCGATTCGACCGCCGGCAGGCGCGATTCGTCGTTGACATGAATCTCGAGGATCGTCTCGCCGCGCGTCACGGCGTCGCCGACGGACTTTTTCAGCACGAATCCGACGGCGGGGTCGATGACATCCTCCGCCGTGCGTCGCCCCGCGCCGAGTTCCATTGCCGCGACGCCGACCTCGCGCGTTTCGATCCCGACGATGAATCCGTTGTCTTCTGCCAGCAAGGGCTTCACGTGCGTCGCCCGGGGCAGGAGCGAGGCGTCGTCCGCCACGCGCGCGTCGCCGCCCTGCGCCGCGATCATGTCGCGAATTTTCGCGAGCGCACGACCGCTCGACACGGCCTCCGTCGCCTCCCGGCGCGCCGATTCGAGCGACGGATGAACGCCCGCAAGCTCCAGCATGTGCGCGGCGAGCAGCAGGTTGATCTCCTCGTACATGGGATCGACATCGCCCTGCAGATAGCGGATCGCCTCGGCGGTTTCGAGCGCGTTGCCCACGGTGCGCCCGAGCGGCCGACTCATGTCGGTGACGAGAGCGCGCACGGCGAGACCCATCTCGCGCCCCGTGTCGCACAGCGCGCGCGAGAGAACCGTGGCCTCGGCCTCGCTCTCCATGAAAGCACCGCCGCCGCACTTCACGTCCATCACCAGCGCGCGGGCGCCCTCGGCGGATTTTTTCGACAGAATCGAACTGACGATCAAGGGCACGCACTCCACCGTCGCGGTCACATCGCGAAGCGCGTAGAGCCGCCGGTCCGCCGGGCACAGGCGCTCGGTCTGGCCGCCGATCGCGCAGCCGACCGTGGTGACGATCCGCCGAAATTCGTCGAGGTCGAGGGCCGTGCGAAAACCGGGAATCGCCTCCAGCTTGTCGATCGTGCCGCCCGTGTGCCCGAGGCCGCGTCCCGCGATCATCGGCACATATCCGCCACATGCCGCGACGATCGGCGCGAGCGAGATGGAGACCTTGTCGCCCACGCCGCCGGTGCTGTGCTTGTCGACGGTGGGGGTCGCTGAATCGAAAACGACGCGGTCGCCCGAATCGCGCATCGCGAGGGTCATGGCCGAGGTTTCCGCCGCGCTCATCCCGCGAAAAAACACCGCCATCAGGAACGCCGTGACCTGGTAGTCGGGAATCTCGCCGCGCGCCGCGCCAAGCGCGAACGCACGAATGTCCTCCGCCGACAGCGGTTCGCCGCCGCGCTTGGCCCGAATGAGATCCACAATGCGCAAGAATCGCCCCGAAGCCCAAAAAAAGCGCCTATATCAATCCCGCCGCGCCGCGCTTTGTCAATCGACGCGGCGCGACGGCGCGCTGCGCGACTGGCCCCGCGCCGGGCCGTGCGTTATGGTGCGCGGCGATGAATGGCGAGTCCGAAAAAGACCGCGTCCTGCGCGAGCTGCGCGAGCGGACGAAGGCGATCATCGGGCGTGAGGAAATTCCGCCCGACACGCCCTGCGTGGAGCCTGAGGGTGCGCGGGTGTGGTTTGCCGGATCGAACGCGGTGACGCCGCACGGGTCGGCGTTCGTTACCGAAACCCGCTTCGAACCGGGCGACATTTTCGGCCTGTGTCGTTTGTCGGATTTCGTCGACGCGCCGCTCGGCGATCTCGCCCGTTGGTCGGGCCAACACTGGCTCGCGGACCTTCGTGCCCGCGACCTGCTCTTCTTCGATATCGAAACGGCGGGCGCACCGGGAAACCCGGCAATGTTCGCCTTTCTCACGGGACTCGGCGGCTTCGAGGACCGCGCCTTCGTGGTGCGGCAGGTCTTCGCCGAGGACCCGGACGACGAAGCCGCGTGCATGCACGCCGTCGCGGAGATCGTCGCGAAATACGCGGCGCTCGTGAGCTTCAATGGGATCGGTTTCGATGTGCCGGTGCTCGCCGGTCGCATGCGCCGCATGCGTCTCGATCCCACGGTGATGGACCGGCCGCACCTCGATCTGCTGCCGTACTCGCGGCGGCTGTGGCGCGGCGCATTCGACAACTGCCGCCTCGCGACGCTGGAGCACGAAGTCGTCGGACATGCCCGCGTCGGCGACGTTCCCGGCGTCCTCATTCCGTCGATCTACGAAGACTATCTGACGC
The DNA here is from genome assembly GCA_020845895.1 of Deltaproteobacteria bacterium. Classification (NCBI taxonomy): domain Bacteria; kingdom Pseudomonadati; phylum Myxococcota; class Myxococcia; species Deltaproteobacteria bacterium. Next base: position 101,115 of record JADLEX010000057.1, read on the forward strand.
ACAAGGATGTGCGGCGCATCCGCGCGGTTTTCGACCACAACATATGGGATGTCGCCGCCATGCCAGCGCTGGCGCTTCGAATGGCGCGCTGCGCGGCGGCGTCGAGCCCGGACGCCGAGGACCTTTCCCCCGCGGAATCGGCTGCGATTGGGCGCGACCGACTCGCGCGCGGCGAAATCGACGCGGCCACCGTATTTCTGGATCATGGACGCAACGCGCGCGGAAAGATCGGTCGGCGCGCCGCCGAGGATCTCGTGAAGATCTATAAGACCACGCGCCGTATGGACGAGGCCGTGGCGCTTTGGCAGGGCATGATCGACCGGCAGGAGGCGGAGGGCGAGTTCGACCCTCATCCCTACATCGAGCTGGCGAAGTATCGGGAGCATTGGGAAGGGCAGTATCAGGCGGCACTCGACGTGGCGGCGCGCGCCGAGTCGCGCTGCCCCACGGAAAAAAAGCACTGGCGCGAGGATCTGGCGAAGCGCACCATGCGGCTTCGGTGGCGGCTCGCGGGCAAGCGGACCATCCGCCAGTAACGGCGTCGCCCCGGACCGAATCGGTCGAATCGACGTTGATTTGACCGGTTCGGTCCATTAATGTGTCGCGCGTCCGTCACGACCATCAGGACCGCCGCTCCGATGAGCAAAATGCAACTGACGCCCGCGATGCGCCAGTGGTACGAGGTGAAGCAGCGTTACCCCGACCACCTCGTGCTGTTTCGCATGGGCGATTTCTACGAGACCTTTTACGAGGACGCCGAGCGCGCCTCGAAGCTGCTCGATATCGCCCTCACCTCGCGCGCCAAGGAAGCCGATCAGCCGATCCCCCTCGCGGGCGTGCCCTTTCACGCGCTGAACGGCTACCTTTCCAAGCTCGTGCGCGCCGGCGTGAAGGTCGCGATCTGCGAGCAGGTCGAGGACCCGAAGGCCGCCAAGGGCCTCATCAAGCGCGAAGTGACGCGCGTCGTCACGCCCGGCGTGGCGCTCGAATCCGAGACCCTCGACGAGCGCGCGAACAACTACCTGATGGGGATCGTGCGCGACCGCGACCGGTGGGGCTTCACCATCGCGGAACTGACCACCGGCGAATTCCTGATGGGCCACTTCGTGGACGATCAAAAACTCGTCGCCGAGATCGTGCGTCGCGAGCCCGCCGAGATCGTCGCGCCCGAGTCGCTGCGTGAAGACGCGGCGCTCACCGCCGTCATCAAAGCCGCGGGCGTGGGCATGGTGTCGTGGCTTCGCGACGACGCGTTCGCGCTCGAAACCGCCCTCGCCTCGCTCGACGTGCAATTTCCCGAAGACAAGATCCGCGACATGGACGCGGACAAACTCGGCCCCGCCCTGCGCACAGCCGGCGGCGTGCTCTCGTATCTGCTCGAGACGCAGCTTCGCGAACTGGGGCACATCAACCGGCTGCGCGTCTTTACCGACGAGCAGTTCATGGTCGTCGACGAGACGACCAAGCGCAATCTGGAACTCGTGTCGAGCATGCGCGAAGGCGGGCGGCGCGGCAGCCTGCTCGGCCTGCTCGACGAAACCGTGACGGCCATGGGCGCGCGGCTGTTGCGCCAGTGGATTCTCTATCCGCTGCTCTCCGTGAAGGAGATCGCTCGGCGCCACGACGCGGTCGAGAGCCTTTTTCGCGCGCCGGTGTCGCGCCGCGCCCTGCGCGAACTGCTCTCGCGCATCGCCGACCTCGAGCGCCTCGCCGGGCGCATCAGTCTTGCCGCGTGCAACGCGCGCGACCTCGTTTCGCTTCGCACGAGTCTGGAGATGCTGCCGCAAGTGCGCGGTCGACTCGCCGATTTCGACGCGCCGCTACTCACCGAGATGGCGCGGCAGCTCGACGACCTGCACGACGTGCGCGAACTGGTGGACGCGGCGATCGACGACGAACCGCCGATCACGCTGCGCGACGGCGGTCTCATCAAAGCGGGCTGGAACGCCGAGCTGGACGACCTGCGCGCGATCGAACGCGACGGCAAATCGTACCTGTCGGAGATGGAGGCGCGCGAGCGCGAACGCTCGGGCATCGGGAGCCTGAAGATCCGTTACAATTCGGTCTTCGGCTACTACATCGAAATCAGCAACGCGCACAAAGACCGCATCCCCATCGACTACACGCGCAAGCAGACGCTCGTGAACGCCGAACGTTACATCACCGAGGAACTCAAGATTTACGAGGAAAAGGTCCTCACGGCGCGCGACCGGATCGTTGATCTCGAGTACACGCTGTTCGGCGCGGTGCGCGAGCGCGTCGCGGCCGAGGTCACGCGCATCCAGGCGACCGCCGCGCGGCTCGCGACGCTCGACGTGCTCGCGACCTTTGCCGAGCTCGCCGAGGCGAACGCGTACGTCAAGCCCGCGATCGACGAGTCGGACCGCATCGACATCTCCGAGGGGCGACACCCGGTCGTCGAGCGCACGAACCCGGGCGAGCGTTTCGTCCCCAACGACACAATCCTCGATCCCGAGGGCGACCAGATCCTCGTCATCACCGGGCCCAACATGGCGGGCAAATCGACATACATCCGCCAGGTCGCGCTCGTCGTGCTGATGGCGCAGATCGGCTCGTTCGTGCCGGCCCGCGAGGCGCGCATCGGCGTCGTCGATCGCATCTTCACGCGCGTCGGCGCGTCCGACAACCTCGCGCGCGGCCAGTCCACGTTCATGGTCGAGATGATGGAAACGGCGCACATCCTGCGCGAGGCGACGGCGAAGAGCCTCGTCATCCTCGATGAGATCGGTCGCGGCACCAGCACCTTCGACGGCCTGTCCATCGCTTGGGCCGTGACGGAGTACCTGCACGACGTGCCCGAGCGCCGCGCGAAGACGCTGTTCGCCACGCACTTCCACGAGCTCGTCGATATCGGCCGCGAGCGCAAGCGCGTTCGCAACTACAACATCGGCATCATCGAGCGCGATGACCGGCTGATTTTCCTTCACCGCATCCTGCCCGGCGGCACGAACCGCAGCTACGGCATCCAGGTCGCGCGGCTCGCCGGCCTGCCCGATCCCGTCGTCTCCCGCGCGAAAGAGATTCTCGCGAATCTGGAGAAGGGCGAGCTCGACGAGATCGGCCGCGCTAGGCTCGCCCACCACGCCGCGGAGGACGGCAACGGCCGCCGGGGGCAGCTCCAGCTCTTCGCGGCGACGCCGGCGCGATCGCCGATGGAGGACGAGCTTCGCGCGCTCGACACGAACGGGCTGACCCCGCTGCAGGCCCTGCAATTCCTCTGCGAACTCAAGGCCCGGATCGAGCGCGCATGAAACGCCTCCTCGCGGCCGCGCTGGTTCTGGTGGCTCTCGCGGCAGCAGGGAGCGTCGCCGCAGCGGCGGACGGCCAAACGCAGTTCGCCAAGGCCAAGGCCGCCTACCTCGCCTTCCTCAAGGAGGACGGCAAGAAGGTCTATCGTCACAACTGGGTGCGTCACATCGATCAGTTCCGGCGCTTGCACAAGGCCGCGCCCAAAGCCGCGTACGCCGACGACGCCTTGTTTCTGGCGGCGAGCGCGTATCTGGAACTCCACGCGTGGAGCGGCCAAGCGGCCGACGCGAAGCAGGCCGTGACGATCTACGATCAACTGTTGAAGGGCTATCCCAAGAGCCCCTTCGCCGACGACGCGCTGGTGAAAAGCGGCGCGGCGCTCGAAAAGCTGAATCGCCCCGCCGAGGCGCAAGAGCATTACGCGCGATGCGTGAAGAGTTATCCCAAAGGCGACCTGACCTTGAAGGCCCGCGAGGGCGCAAAGCGCCTGGCCAAGCACGCGGCGAAACCGCCGCCGACGAACATCGCGGAGACGAAGCCGCCCGCCGCGGCGCCGTCGCCGTCGCCGTCTCCCGGACCGGTCGGCACGCCCGCGCCTGACAGCCCCGTGGCGCAGCCGGGCGAGCCGGCGGCCGCGACACCGGTCGCGGAAGCGTTCGCCGACGGGGACACAATCCCGCTCGAGATCTTCACCGCGCCGACGATCGTGGGCGTGCAGAACTGGACGAACCCCGACTACACGCGCATCGTCATCGAACTCTCCGACGAAACGCCGTACACCACGAACCTGCTGGAACAGCAGCCCGGCCAGAACCTGCCGCGCCGTCTGTACATCGACTTTCGCGACTGCGGCATCGCGTCCGCGGTGGCCAAGGAGATGCCGCTCGCCGACGGCCTGTTGCAGCGCGTCCGCGTCGGGCAATTCGACGAAAAAACCGCGCGCGTCGTGCTCGACATCGAGAGCATCGAAAACTATCAGATCTTCCCGATGCTCGAACCGTTTCGCATCGTCATCGACGTACAGGGGCGAACCAAGACCGCCGCGACGCCCACGCCGCCGCCGGACCAGCCCAAGCCGAAAAAGACGTTTCTCGTCGTGCTCGACGCGGGGCACGGCGGCAAAGACACCGGCGCGATGAGCCGAGGCGGCGACCGCGAATCGCTTCTCACGCTTTCCATCGTGAAACGCGTGGAAAAAGAACTGAAAAAAGATGCCCACATCCGCACGCTGCTCTCGCGCCCGACGGATCACTTCATCACGCTGCCGCAGCGGCCCGCGATCGCGAACAAGGCGAACGCCGACCTGTTCGTCTCGGTGCACATCAACGCCGCGCGCAACGTCGGCGCATCCGGCATCGAGACGTTCCACTTCTCGCCCAAGGCGAACCGAGAGGACTGGGCGCTCGTCGCCGCGGAAAACGCCACGGCCGAGGAGCGCGTGGAGCAGATGAACGCCGTGCTCGCCGCGCTGTCGCTGTCGTACAAAAAGGTCGAAAGCAACCACCTCGCCGCGCTGGTGCAGAAGAACATGCTGACGCACACGCGGCGAATGCACTCCAATGTCGTCTCCAGGCCCGTGCGCAGCGCGCCGTTTTATGTTCTGCTGGGCGCGAAGATGCCGGCGATTCTGGTGGAGTGCGGGTTCATCACGAACAAGACCGAACTCGCGCGGCTCAAGAGCGACGCCTATCAGGACGCGCTGGCGAAGGGCATCGCGGACGGCATCCGCGAATACCTGTCGGGCTATCAATGAGCGAACTGGACGGATGGATCGACCGCTACTTCGTGTACCTTCGGGCCGAGAAGGGGCTCGCGGACAACACGCTCGACGCCTACGCCCGCGACCTCGCCCTCTTCGTCGACTACTGCGAGCGCGAGGGCATCGACCGGCCGGACCGCGTCGACCGCGCCCACCTGATGCAGTTCACCGGCGAGCGCCGCGAGGCGGGGCGCAGCGCGCGAACGGCCGCGCGAAACCTGATCGCCGTGCGCGGATTTCTGCGTTTTCTGGAAATCGAGGGCGGCGTGAAGACCGATCCGTCCGAACTCGTCGCCCTGCCGCGCGCGCGCACCGACCTGCCCGACGTGCTCACCGTGGACGAAGTCGACGCGCTCATCGCCGCGCCCGACCGAAAGACGCCCGCCGGACTGCGCGATGCGGCCATGCTGGAACTGTTGTACGCGACCGGCCTTCGCGTCTCGGAGTTGATCGGCCTGGCGACGACGCAGGTCCACTTCGATGCTGGGTTCGTACGCACCTTCGGCAAGGGCGCGAAGGAGAGACTGGTGCCTTTCGGCGACGGGGCCGAGCGCGCGTTGCGCGACTACCTCGAACTGGGACGCGGCGCGCTGCTCAAGGGCCGAATGAGCGAGGCGCTTTTCGTGACGAATCGAGGCGGCCCGATGACGCGGCAGAACTTCTGGACGCTGGTCGGCAAGCTCGCGTCGAGGGCGGGAATCCGAAAAAAGATCCACCCGCACACGCTGCGCCACAGCTTCGCGACACACTTGCTGGAGCACGGCGCGGACCTGCGCGTCGTGCAGACTTTGCTCGGTCACTCGGACATTTCGACGACCTCGATCTACACGCACGTCGAACGCGAGCGACTCAAGCGCGTGCACAAATCGGCGCATCCGAGGGGGTGATCGTGAAAACTTCCGACGACACGCTGGAAGACCTCGCCGCGAGATTTCGGACGTCCGTCCCGGCCGCAATCCTGCGCCGCGTGCGCGCGATCGCGACGTGGACGCGCGAAGACGCAGCGCGCTGCGCCCTGGTGGGCGGACCCGTGCGCGATCTGCTGTTGGGTGCGCCGAACATCGACATCGACCTCGCCGTCGAGACGGACGTTCGCGCCCTCGTCCGTCGCGCCGAACGCGAGTGGGGCTGCGAAGCTCGCTATTACGACGCGTTCGAGACGGCGACGCTGCTCTTCGAAGACGGTTCGAAGATCGACCTCGCGCGTACCCGCACGGAGACCTACGCGCAGCCCGGCGCACTGCCCGACGTCGAGCCGGCATCGCTCGACGACGACCTGCGGCGACGCGATTTTACGATCAACGCGATGGCCCTCGTCGTTCGCGGCGATGGATTCGAGCGCCTGCTCGATCCCTTTGACGGTCGGTCCGATCTCGCACGACGATGGGTTCGGATGCTGCACCGGGCGTCGTTTCTCGACGATCCCACGCGCATCTACCGCGCGGCCCGATTCGCCGGTCGATTGAATTTTCGCGTCGAGACGAAAACGGCCCGACGGATTCTCTCGGCCGTCGCGGCCTTCGCTCCGGCAAGCGTGAGCGCGGCGCGGCTGGCCCGCGAGATGCGGCTGATCCTCTCGGAGGCGCACCCCGTTCCGGCGCTATGGCTCGTGCAGCAGTTTCGCGCCGAGCGTTTCGTTTTCCCGAATCTGGACCGTGATACGAAGCCGCTGCGTCGATTGGCCTGCACGGACGCCTTTGTGAGGCGCTTGGATCACGCACCGCTTCTCGACTTCGTAACGATGCGCGCGGTCGCGCTGGCCTGGGACTGGCCGGAGGCGGCTGCCGTCGAATGGCTCATCGCGCTCGGCGTTCCGTCCTCCGCGGCGCAACGACTTGCGGCCGATGCCGCTCGCGCTCCTGAGGTCGTGCGCGAGCTGCTCGCATTTCCGCGACAGCGAAGAGACGAGCGGTTGTTGGCTTTCGACGGTATGCGCGACGAGGCGCTCGCGGTCGTGGCGTTCTTGTCGAACGAAGTCGTTCGCCATTGCGTGGCGCGGTATTGGGAGATTCGACCCCTGAAGAAAGTCCAATTGACCGGCGACGACCTGCAGGCGATGGGAATTCGGCCCGGGCCGGGGATCGGACGGGCGTTGGCGGAGCTGCGACGGGCGGTCTGGCGCGGCGATGCGGGCGCTGATCGCGAGACGCAACACCGCTGGATGGAAGAGAGCTTGAAAAAACTATCCCAGCGTTGATGCCGATCCGGAAAGAACGACCGGGGGCGGACCCCCGGTCGTTCATGTCGTCGATGGAAACTCGGTTTAGCCGAGCAGCGAGAGGGCGACGGTCGGCGACTGGTTCGCCTGGGACAGAACCGACACACCGGCCTGCTGCAGGATGCTGAACTTGGTCAGGTTCGCCGTCTCGGCCGCGATATCGACGTCGCGGATACGGGATTCGGCGCCCGTCAGGTTTTCCACCTGGTTTTCGATGTTCGCCACGATCGACTCGAACCGGTTCTGCAAGGCGCCGAGGGCGGAACGGCGGCTCGACACGGTGCCGATGGCCGTCGTGACCGACGACAGAGCGCTCTGCGCGTTCGTGACGGTGCTGATCGAGGTGGTCAGGGTCAGGGCGGCGGAGTCGACGTCCGAAACCGAAATGCTGATCGTCTCGGTCGAGGTGACGCCGATCTGGATCGTCGTGTCGAGGGAGCCGTCGAGCAGCGAGGTGTCGTTGAACCGCGTGTTGTCCGCGATTCGCGTGATTTCCGTGCGCAGCGCCTGGAATTCCTGATTCAGGAACCCTCGCTCCTGCGTGCCGACCGTGCCGGTCGCGGCCTGCTCGGCCAGTTCCTTCATGCGGATCAGCGAGCTGCTGATTTCGTTCATCGATCCTTCAGCGGTCTGGATCAACGAAATCGCGTCCGAGGCGTTGCGGCCGGCCTGGCTGAGGGCGCGGACGTTGGAACGCAATTTCTCGGAAATCGCGAGACCCGCGGCGTCGTCGCCGGCGCGGTTGATGCGGAGACCGGAAGACAGGCGCTCGAGGCTTTTCGACAAGCCGCCCTGCGACTTGTTGATGTTGCGCTGAGCGTTCAGAGACGAGACGTTATTGGTGATAACGAGACCCATGAGAATCCTCCTTGATTCGCGTCCGTGTGGGTAACAATCCTTTGTTATCCATTTCGATTTTTAGAGTTGGGTGTCCTTCGTGGATCCCCAACTTTGCGCCCGGTCAAGGCGTTGATTTTGGCGGTGTTGACCTGGCCGACCCCCCAATTCCGTGTTCGCAGTCTTTTTATCGGCCCCGCCGCACCCGGGCTTAAGTTCTTTTTTTGGGATTTCGCGGTCTTGCAGCCGTTCGCCGGCGCCTCCATGATGTCGTCGTTGGGGGTCCAACCGCCATGCTCCACGTCACGCGACTCGATGCCGCGACGATGATTGTCGAGATTGGGTCCGTGCGTCTGGTGACCGACCCGGTGTTCGATCCGGTCGGAACCGAGTCCCACTTCGGTTTCGGGACCCGTTCGCGAAAACTGACGAATCCGCCAATAAAGCCGAATGAAATCGGCCCGATTGACGCGGTACTGCTCTCCCACGATCACCATGCCGACAATCTCGACGACGCCGGGCGCACCCTGCTGCCCGGCGCCCGCACCGTCCTGACGACGCACTCAGGGGCCGCCCGGCTACGGGGGAACGCACAGTGATTGCAGGCTGGGCAACAAATCTTCGTCACGGGTTCCGACGGCTTTCGGGTCCGCGTCACCGCCGCGCCGGCCCGGCATGGACCGCCGTTTTCCCTGCCGTTCGTCGGACCGGTGATTGGATTTTTTCTCGAATGGGACGGGCAGCGGGACGGCGGGTTGTGGATCTCCGGGGACACGGTGTGGTACGGCGCGCTGGCGTCGTTTTTCGTCAGGCGAAGGGTCGGAACCGCCATTTTGCACCTCGGCCGGGCGGCGTTTTCTTCCACGGGTCCGATCCGCTACACGATGAACACCCGCGACGCGATTCAGGCGACGCACGCCATCGGCGCCGCGCGCATCGTGCCGGTCCACTTCGATGGATTCACGCATTTTTCCGAGGGTCGAAAGGACGTGGAACGAGCCTTCGCGGTCGCGGGGCTCGCCGACCGATTGCTTTGGCTGCCGCACGCGCAGCGAACGGCCGTCGAATGTTAGTCCGGATCGCGGTCAGATTCCGCCGAGCAGGAACATCAGCAGTGCGGCGGCGAGAAAGTGCGAATCGACGACGAGATCGCGCATGACGACCCCCCGCTCAAAGGTCGGCGGATGGGAGATCAGGTAGACGAGTTCCCCGAGCGCCCAGGCCCCGAGCGCCCACGCGGATAGCGGGAACAACCCCACCGCCGCAAAGCCCATGAGTCCGACGCCGAGTCCCCCGGCCGCGTGTAGCAGGTACCGGGCCGTTTTTTTCTCGCCGAGCACGAGCGGCAGCGTCTCACGACCGACGAGCCGGTCCGCGTTCATATCGGTCAGATCCACGACCACCGAACGCATCGCGGTGACGACGAAGAGGAATACGAACGCGAGAATCGTTCGCACGAAATCGGGATCTGCGGAGAGGAAGAAGATCGGAAAAATGGACACCATCGCCCAGGCCGAGGCGACGAAGAAGTTTTTGCTGGCGGCGATGTCCTTGAGCCGGCGGAAGCCAACGGTTTTCATGAATCGTTTGGGAACGATTTTTACGGAGTAGAGCACGCCGATCACGCTCGCGCCGAGAATCAGCAGGAACGGCAACACGCCCATCCACACGCTGATGGCGAGGGCGATCGCACCCGAACCGACGCCGATCACCCGCATCAGCTTGCCGTGCTTTTCGTAGAACCGAACGCGGGCCGGGTCGTCGCGGAACTGGTCGAGATTGCGTTCCGTGAACCGGTTGAGCACGTGCATCGACAGCACGTAGAAGAACGCCAACCAGAAGAACGGCGACGAAAACGGCACGCCCTGAAGCGCCGCGCCCACATAACACAACGCGCCCGCCGCAAGGCTCGTGAACACGTTGGTGACGACCATCGTGGTCAACGCGAATTTGATCTTGGAGAGTACCGGATTCTTGCTGCGGTCCTCGAGCGTCTTGAGGTACGCCATGACGCGGTCGATGCTCCACGCGGGCGTGGACGCGCCGGCGGTGACGCCGATCTTCGCGTAAGGCGTGAAGTCCACGCCCATGAGCTCGTCCTCGCTCTCGACGTGCCACGTCGGCAGGCGGAACTCCTCGGCGGCGATCTGCGCGAGGCGCGTCGTGTTGCCCGAGTTCTTTCCGCCGATGACGATCATCGCCTCGACCTCGCGGCACAGTTCCAGAATGTCGTCCTGCCGCTCGATCGTCGCGTCGCACATCGTGTCCTTCACGATGACCTCGGGAAACTCCTGACGGGCGAGCGCCATCGTCCGGTTCCACTCGGCGACGTTGGTCGTCGTCTGCGTGACGAGGATGATCCGCTCGTGCCCCATTTCTTTCACGCGGTAAAGATCCTCCGCCTTGTCGATGATGATCGAGTTGCCTTCGCCCGCGAACCCGATGAGGCCCTGCACCTCGGGGTGGTGGGGCTCGCCGTAAATCACGACGAAGTGGCCCTTGCGCTTGTAGACATCGACGAGCTTCTGGACCTTCACCACCACGGGGCAAGTCTGATCGAAGATCTTCTCGGCGCGGGTCTCGAGTTCGGCGCGGACCTGGGGCGAAACGCCGTGCGTGCGAATGATGGCGACACCGCCGCTGATCTCCTCGACGGTCTTCGCGACACCGATATCGCGGTGCTTGAGCAGGTCGATGACCTGCGGATTGTGGACGAGTGGACCGAGCGTGGTGACCTTCGTTCCGGGCGGAACGTCCACCTCGAGGGTCTTATTCAGGGCTCGCCTGACGCCCCAGCAGAATCCGGCCGTTTTGGCCAGAACGAATTCCATCTCGCCGCTCCCGCGCGGTCAGCGCTTCGAAAATGCCTTCAGCGGCGGCGGTTCGCATACGTCCGCGCGCTTCAGCTTTCCGGCGGATACTAGGGCTTTTCTCCGGCGGACGATTATGGCGAGGATCATAGCGGCGGTCACGAGGGCGACGCTGATCCACTGGCTTGTGGTGAGAAACCCGTATCGTCCCCGGGCGGCGTCGCCGCGCACGAGCTCGATCAGGAACCGACCGACCCCGTAAAACATGAGTTGCAGCGCGAAGAGCTCACCGTAAAACCGATTCTTCTTTCGGTCGCGATACGCGACCATCACGCCGAACATCAGCAACCCCCAAAACGCCTCGTAGAGCTGCGTCGGGTGGACCGGCACCTCGCCGAAAGCTTTATGGGCTCGTGCGCCGACGGGATAGACCACACCCCAAGGCATGTCCGTCGGCGCGCCGTAGCAGCACCCCGCCATGAAACATGCCAGCGACCGGTGGACGAGCAGACCCAGTCCGAAATAGGTCGAGGCGATGTCCTGCATCGGCAGGATGGGGTGTCGTTTGTAGGCGAGGTATCCCCAACTTCCCGCGACGGCCCCGAGGTAACCGCCGTAAAGCACGACGCCGGTGTTGGCGATGAAAATGCGCTTGGGATCCTCGATGTACCAGCCGGTGTTGACGATCACGTCCAGCAGGCGCGATCCGACGAGCACACCGAAAAGCGTCCAGATGAACGCCTTGAGTGCGATCTCCTCGGAAAATCCCTCCTTTTTTGCCCGCCGGACCGTGAGGAAGATCCCGAGAAGCAGCGAGAGCGGATAGAAGACTTGGTAGAAGTGGATCTCTTTTCCGCCGATGGTCAGGAGAATGGGGTGCATGCGCCTGTGTGCTCCCGGTGAAATGCGCCCGTGAAAGGCGCGCACGCTGCTTAACGCAATCACCTCGATCCGTCAAAGGCGTCGCGATGGCCGGGAATTCGGGCGGATCTCGACCTTGTCGCCTTGTCATCCAAACGGCCATTTCGGCACAGGAAATGACGGTATTCGCGACGGAAAAAATCTCAAAAAAACTGAATTTACATAGTTTTTTCATATAGTTATCTTGCATCCCTGTGTGTCGGGCGGGAAAAAAGAATTTGACACTCTGGAGTTCGACCACTAGAATCCGCGCTGGTTTCGGCACCTACCTCAGGAGGGTTTTTATCATGCTTCGTTGGCAATGGACCTTGGCGCTCGTCGTGATGCTGGCGGCGAGCCTTTCCGTGACCGCTTGCGGCGGCGGCGATGACGACGACGATGGCGGCGACGACGACGACACCATGACGGACGACGACACCACCGATGACGACACCACCGATGACGACACCACCGATGACGACACCACCGACGACGACACCACCGACGACGACGACACCACCGACGACGACACGACCGACGACGATACCACCGACGACGACACCGACGACGACGAAGTCTTTTTGATCGACTTCGAGGATTACGCGGTCGGCGACCTCGGCGCCCCTTGGGACGTGTTGGTCAGCGGCGCCTCGACCCATGAAGTCGCGGCCCTGGTCAAAGACGGCTCCGGTAAAGCGCTGTTCCAGGACGGCGGCGTTGCGGAGCAGATCGACGGCTACGCGCTCGTTGAATACCAATTTCCCGATATCGACGAGGACTGCACGATCTCGTTCGACGTGAAACCGGTCGACAACAATGCCGACTGGGGCTTCCGCGTTCTGCAGAATTACGAAGATTTGGCTCTCACCGAGTCGCAGCTTGTCATCGAGGACGGCGCGGTCAAGGCTTTTGACGCGACGACCTTCACGACCACCGACTGCGCCGCTTCGGTGGCAGGGGCGGACTGGACCAACGTGGCGCTGGTGTTCGACTTCGCGGGCGGCACCTACTCGGTGGAGATCGACGGTACGCCGACCGATTGCGAAGACTTCGCGATGATTTACGCCGACGGCACGCCGCTGGGCTTCGTCCAGTTCATCGACTGGAGCGACCAGGGATACGTCGGCGACTTCCAGATTGACAACATCTTGGGCGAAGACACCACGCCCGCTACGTTGTTCTCGGTCGACTTCGAATCTTACAGCGTCGGACCGCTGACCACGCCGTGGTTCACCTCATATGGCGGCGGCGGAACGGCGGACATCGTCAGCCTCGTGGCCGGCGACGGCGCGGGCAAGGTGCTGGAGATCGACGGAGTCGACACGACGCCGGCGGATTACGTCCTCTCTACCTACCAATTTACCGACGTTTCCGATGACCTCGACATCAGCTTCGACGTCATGCTCGTCGATTCCAACGCCGACTTCGGATTCCGGACCTACCAGAATTATCTGGGGTACCCCGCACCCGAAACTCAGATCGAAGTGGAGAACGAGACCCTCAGTGCCCAGGACTTCACGGGGGCGGTGCTGGTCGAGTGCGGCGATCTGTTGTCCGGCGCCTGGCACAACGTCAAGGTCCACCACGATTTCGCCGGAGGCACCTACTCGGTGCTGATCGATGAAACCGCCACGGATTGCACGGACATCGGCATGTATTGGGGCGACGGGACTCCGTTCGGCTACATCCAGGTCATCGACTGGGGCGACGTGGATTTGGGCGGAGACGTCTGGTTCGACAACTTCCTCGGCGTGATCCCCTGAAAGGCAATTTGACGGACTCTCGGAAGGGCGCGAGCGATCGCGCCCTTTCTCTTTTCGGAGGTCAACGGTGGACGGGCTCTACGAAACGCACGACCGGTCGATGGACACCGAGCTGAAATTCTGCCCGATGATCCGCGAACGATGCCGGGGGGCCGAATGCCAGTGGTGGGTCCTCGACTTCGTGGAGGACAAACAGACGTATCGCGCGGACTGCGCCGTGACGCTCGCGGCGAAAGGACTGACCGACGAAAGCCTTCTGAGGCTCGCGCGAAGGTGAATCCGAGGCGTCTTCGTCCCGCGTCTAACGGCTGACGCGGTCGGACTGCTCGGCGTTCACCAGAACCTTGCGTTCGGACGACTTGCGCCTGCGATCGACCTCGTGGTGATGCCGGCGCAGGTTGCGCCGAACCATCCGGGCGATCTCTTCCTCCGTGAGCGTCGGGGACAACAATGCCGCGTCACGTTCCAAACGGTCGCTTGCCGACATCTTCGGCCTCCTTCCTCGACTTTTACGGCCCCCGCCTCGTCAACATCCGGTATGACATGCCGCATTCATCATCATAATCGCACTATCGGTAGTATAGCACAGCTTCGAGAGATGCCAAGGGAAATCCGTCATGGGGCGTGACCGAGATCACAATTCGGTCAGTTTCGCGCGTCCCGCCGGGTCTGGACACGTGACCGCCCGCCCGTAATATCCGTCGGGCCGGTCAACCGTAGGGGGCTCCACGATGCCGTTTCCCATTCAGCGTCCGCGCCGACTGCGTGCGGGCGAAACCCTGCGCCGCATGGTTCGCGAGACCCGTCTTTCGCGCGACAACCTGCTGATGCCGCTCTTCGTCGAGCCCGGAACCGGAGTGGAGCGCCCGATTCCGTCCATGCCGGGACAGTCGCGCTGGTCGGTCGATCGGCTCGTCGAGGAGTGCAAGGCGATCCGCGATCTGGGCATTCCTTCGGTCATTCTGTTCGGAATTCCCGAATCGAAGGACCCCGAGGGAACGCACGGGTACGCCGAGGACGGTATCGTGCAGCAGGCGGTACGCGCGCTGAAAAGTGACGTCCCCGGCCTGGTCGTCGCGACCGACGTTTGCCTTTGCGAATACACGAGCCACGGGCACTGCGGCGTGATCGAGAACGGGAGCGTGGCCAACGACGCGACAATCGAACTCCTCGCCCGGATGGCGGTTTCGCACGCGGAGGCCGGGGCGGACCTCGTGGCGCCTTCCGACATGATGGACGGACGCGTCGGAGCGATCCGCGACGCGCTCGACCTCGCGGGCTTCGCCGAGACCCCGATCATGGCGTACTCGGCCAAGTACGCGTCGGCGTTCTACGGGCCGTTTCGTGACGCGGCCGAGTCGACCCCGGCGTTCGGCGACCGGCGTTCGTACCAGATGGACCCGGCGAATCTCGACGAGGCGATGCGCGAGATCGCGCTCGACGTCGAGGAAGGCGCGGACATCATCATGGTCAAGCCGGCCTTGCCCTACCTTGACGTCATTCGCCGCGCGGCCGACGCGTTCGACCTGCCCGTGGCGGCCTATAACGTCAGCGGGGAGTACTCGATGCTCAAGGCGGCGGCGGCGGCCGGCTGGATCGACCACGACCGCGCCATGCTGGAGATGCTCACCTCCATTCGCCGCGCCGGTGCCCGCATCATCCTGACGTACTTCGCGAAGGACGCCGCCAGACTACTCGGCTGACACGGGCGGACCGATCCGCTCGTACGTCACCACGCCGTTTTTCTCGACGCGAAAGAGCCCGGGGGGGAGTCGAAGAGACGCACCCGCGGGAACATCCACAGCGCCCCACCGCGACGGGACGTCGAACCCACCGGCCACGACACCGGACAAACCGACCTTCACGCGCTTCGCGGTCTTTTCGGTTCCGGGCTCGAAGATCATGTTCACGCCGACGGCGACCCGGCCCGGAAACGTCGTGCGTACCGGCAACTTCGCGCGTTTTTCCACAGCGACAGCCGCTCGCACCGGCGTGAATCCTATCGGCCGATCCCCCACGACGACCAACGTGCCCGGCGGATCGGCGTCGAGATTGAATGCCGTCGCCCCCGGACCTGGGCGCACCTGCGAGATCGGCGGCGGTACGGTTTCGATCTTCGCGTTTCGCCGCGAAAGCGCACCGCCGGAAAGCAGGACCCACGCGAGGACCAACGAAACCGCAGCGCCCGCCGTCGCAATCGCCAGGTCGCGCCATCGCCAATCCCGCTTGTCGCGCGCCCCAATCCGCGCCTGGTCGCCGATTTCGGACGCCATGACCGGCGTCGTCACACGGGCACGTACGTTTTCGCCGGCCTGATCGACGAGCCGCTCGCGCAGAAATGTCGAGAGCGTCGCCGCGTCAAGCGCGAATCCCGATTCGCGGGCGAATTCCAGAATTTCCCGGTAGAAGTCCTCGGCACTCGGGAAGCGATCGGTCGGATCCGATCGCAGCGCGCGCAACACGATCGCCGCGAGTCGCATGGGAAGATCCGGGCGATGAAGATCCGGCCGCGGCACGCGGGCCGCGGCGACTTTTGCCAGAATCTGACGCGTGTCGCCGCCATCGAAGAGGCGACCGCCGACCAGTATTTCCCAAAGCAGCACGCCGCACGCAAAAATGTCGCTTCGAACCGTGGCCGTCTCGCCGCGCGCCTGTTCGGGCGAAAGGTACGGCGGTTTCCCCTTCACGAGCCCGGCACCCGTCGCCCCACGTCGCAGGGCCGCCCGCGAAATGCCGAAGTCACCGAGCTTCGCTTCGCCGGAAAAGGTCAGCAAAACGTTGGATGGCGAGATGTCGCGGTGCACGAGATCGAGCGGACGTCCCAGCGCGTCGCGGGCGTCGTGCGCGTAACGCAGTCCCTCCAGCACGCGCGCGAGAATCGTACATGCGATGGGAATGGGGATGCGTTCGCCGCGAACGGCCAGCGCGTGCATCAATCCCTCGAGGTCGCCCGCGTCGCACCACTCCATGGCGAGGTACAGCCGCCCGGCCTCCTCGCCAAAGTCGAAGGTGTGGACAATCGCTCCGTGGTCGAGGGAGAGCGCGAGGCGCGCCTCGTCGAAAAACGCCTCGCGAAAGGCGGAGTCCGCGGCAAGTTCCGGGCGAATGGTTTTGAGAACGCACAGTTTCGAAGCGCCGCCGGGCGCTTCCATCCGCGCCAGATGGGCCTCGGCCATGCCGCCTTCTCCGATTTTTTTCAGGAGTGCATACCGTGACAGGCTCATAACATGAGTTTATCATGAGGGATTCGGGTCGTACAGGAACCTTGCCGCCCCGCGGCTGTCCACTTTGCCGAAAACGCTCTTTGACACAGTGCGTCAATTCGGATAGGATCGCGCGACATTTGGAGACCCTCGAATGATCGTGACCGCCAGGAAAGCAGAAATGACGCAGTTCGACGAACTCGTCGCGCGCGGCGTAATCATGGGACCTGACCACTTCGTCCTCGGCGACGGGTATGGAAACCCCGGCCACCACTCAAGCCATTTCATTAGCGCGGCGAAGTTTTACGACGCCCGCGACCTGCTGCAGGACTTTTCGCGTCGTCTCACCGAGCGCGTCGCGCATTGGCGCGTCGAAACCATCGTTTCCCCGGACGATCAGTCTCTTCCGGTGGCCCGATTGCTGGGCCGATTGCTGGCCGGAACCTACCGCGTGCCGGCGGTTCCGTGTTGCTCCATGGAGTCCGACCCGCTTCCCACGGGACCCTTGCGCGCGATGATCCACGACGACGTGGTGAGCCGCGGCCGTCAGGCCACCGAGTTGATGGGACGCCTTCGCGAGCGCGGCGTCGAGATCGTCGGCATCTCGTGCCTGTTCCGCCGGATCGATTCGTCGCTGTTCGGCGATGTGCCGATCGCCGCGGCCCTCGCGGAACCGCTCGTCACCTACCCTGCCGCGATCTGCCCCCTGTGCCGCGCCGGAGTTCCGGTCAACACCGATTTCGGAAAAGGCCGTTTTTTTCAGGCCCAGCAGGACGAGCCGGCCGGTTTCGAGATCTGATTCCCGCGCACCAGAGACCGTGATTTCGCCCTCTCGCGCAAACGGCATCGGGGTTGCATAATTCGGACGGGCGGAAGCGATAAACCCCGAAAACCTCGGGTCCACGCGCTTTTGTGCGTAAGGAGGTTCGCGATGCGTTTCTTCATGCTGAGAACACCGTTACACACGCGGGGAACCGCACTGCATGTCGCCGCGGCGGCGGGGCGCGCGGGCCGGCACGGTTCGGCCTCGGGTTTCACGCTGCTGGAAATCATGGTGGTCGTCATCATCATCGGCACAATCGCCGGTCTGGTCGGCGTCAAAGTGCTCGACCGTCTCGAGCAGGCGCGCGAAGAGTCGGCCAAGGCGCAGATGGCGTCGATCCGCAGCGGCCTCGACCTGTTCAAGATGGACAACGGCTTCTATCCGCCGACGGACATCGGCATTCTCGCGCTCGTGCAGCCAAAGCAGGCGGGTTTCGGCGGCGGCGCGGGCAAGGGCAGCTACCTGAACAGCGATCAGCTCCCGGTCGATCCGTGGGGCATGCCGTACGGCTACATGTCGGATGGATTCTCATACACCGTGTGGTCCGGCGGTCCCGACCGGCAGCCGAACACCCCGGACGACGTGCACCCCTGATCGTGCACGACGCGCGTCCGGCCTCGCACGACGCGGGCCGACGCGGTATCATGTCGAGTCTTTCGAGCCCGGACGAAGGTCCGGGTTCGGACGTTTTTCGGACCTGACCATGACGACGCCGTTCGGCCCGCGCCCCACGCGCTCCCCACGATCTCCGCGATCTCCGCGATCCCGCGGTTTTACGCTGCTGGAGATCATGGTCGTCGTCATCATCATCGCGGCCATGGTCACCATCGTCATTCCCCGATTCGGCGACGTCTTCCAGACCAACGTCAAGGGCGCGCTGCGACGGCTCGGCGGAACCATCAAGTTCTGCTTCCACGAGTCGGTCATCAAGCAGTCGATGATCCGGCTGAACATCGACCCGGTGACCGGGGAATACTGGCCGTCGATTCTCGTCACCTCGGGCAACTACGGCGAATTCGTCGATTACGCCAACGAGGTCTTTTCGGGACGCTCGCAACTGCCCGAGGGACTACGTTTCGCGGATGTCGTCACGCCCCACAACACGCAGAAGATGGACCGCGAGGCGGTCTTCATCAGTTTCTTCCCCACCGGCTACGCCGAGCGCGCGGTCATTCACCTCGTCGACGGCACGCAGCAGTTCTATACGATGGTCATCCAGCCGCTGACCGGCGAGGTGGAGCTGCGCGAGGGGTACGTCGACTTCGTCGATCTCGGTCAGGGAACTGGTCCCTTCGGCAAGGGGGGCTCACCATGATCGGTCGGATGCACCGACGCGGCCGAGCGGGTTTCACGCTCATCGAGGTGCTCGTCTCGATGGCGATCTTGTCGATGGTGCTCGTTGTTCTGCTGCAGAACCACGGCATGTCGATTCGGTTGTCCGAACGCGCGCGCAAATCGTCGATCGCCGCGAACCTCGCCCGCGACCTGATGACCGAGGTCGAACTCGAGGGCTTCCCCGAGATCGGCGTCGAGGAGGGCGATTTCACGCAGACCTACCCGGGCCTGTATCCCGGTTTCGTGTGGCAGCGCGAGGTGAACGAGAGCATTTTTCTCGATTACATCCGCGAGGTCACGGTGCGCGTCAGCTATATGGACGGCGATGAGCCGCGCGTGTTCGAGCTCATGGACATCATCGCCGCCAAAACATCGGAGGATCAGGACCTTGCGTCGGCTACGGCGGGTTCCGGCGGCGCGTCGCCATTCGAGAACGCGCTGATGGGCCAGTACGGCGGAGGTTCCGAATCGGGCGGCACCTCGGGCACCACGTCGGGCGGCGAGGACGAGGAATGACGCACGCGAGCCGCCGGGGATTCACGCTTCTCGAAGTGCTCGTGGCGGTCGCCGTCACGGGCATGGTGCTCGCGATCGTGTATTCGGCGTTCGGCCGCACGATCGAGTCGAAGGAGTACGTCGAGATCGGCAACGAGACCTACCACAAGATCCGCTGGGCGATGGACAAGATCACGATGGACCTCGCTTCGGCCTTCGTCTTCCGCGAGGAGGGCAGCAACACGATCTTTTACGGCGTCTCGCACCTCGTCGGCTCCATGCCGATGGACGAAATTCATTTCACGAGTTTTTCCCATATTCGCTACAACCCCGAGGCGCACGAGTCGGACCAGTGCGAGATCTCGTACAAGGTCGCGTGGATTCCCGACGACCAGCGTTTCCAGCTCTGGCGGCGCGAGGACGCGACCCTCGACGACCAGAACCAGACGGGCGGCGAGGAGCTGCAACTGCTCGACGACGTGCTCGCTTTCAATATCCGCTATTACGACGGCTATGAGTGGCGCGACGACTGGGATTCGCGCCCGCTCGCACTCCTCGCCGAGGCGACCGAGGACGACGGATCGGAAGAGGAAACCCAGGTCGAGCAGACAGAGGAGATGGTGCAGGCCGTGCCGATCGCGGTCGAGGTCACGCTCGCCGTCATGGGACCCGACGGATCGCCCATCGTCTTCACGTCGAAGACCAAGCTCGAAATGTCCACGATCGACCTCAACGCCGAGGACGAGGAAACGGACGATGAAACGGGTGGGGCCGAAAAGACCGACGACGAAGGGTCGGGAGGAACCGGCAAGGCGACCGGCGGGTCGGGACGCAGCACGGGCGGCGGCCTGACGGTGGGGGCGGGATGACCACGCGCGCCGCCGGCGATCGAGTTCCCTTCGCGCGCGGACGTTTTCCACGTTCCGTGGGTCGTGCATCGCGCCGCGGCGTGGCGCTGCTCGTCGTGCTGCTCGTGACGGCGATTCTCACCATCGTCGTCCTCGATTTCGCGCAGTCCACGCGCATCGACTTCTACATCGCGTCGAATATCCAAAACGGCATGCGCGCCTTTTTTCTGGCCAAGAGCGGCGTGCAGGTCGCGTCGGGCGCGCTGCTCAAGGACATCCGGGACAACGACGAAGACCACATCAACGAGGAGTGGAACAACCCGATGTATTCGATGATTCCGCTCTCGGACACGGAGTTCATTTCCGTCGAGATCACGGACGAATCGGGCAAATTCAACCTCAACCACCTCGTCACGGTCGCGGGAACGGTGAACCAGGGGAATCTCGAAGTCTTTCGCCAGCTTCTGATTCTCCTCAACCTCGACGCCAAGGTCGGCGACGCGATCGTGGACTGGATCGACAAGGACTCGGAGGCGCTTGCCGGGGGCGGGGTCGAGGATCAGTTCTACGGCTACAGCGCGATGCAACCCTCGGGGATCGAGGTCAAGAACGGACGGCTCGGCTCGCTGGCGGAACTGCGCATGATCGCGGGCGTGAACGATGAGGTTTACGGCCAGCTCTCTCAGGTGTGCACGATCTACTCCGACCACAAGTTCAACATTAACACCATCGACGAGAAGGTGCTGACGGCGCTGATCCTCTATCTCGATCCCAAGGCGGCCGCCGATGATCTGGTCCAGAAGATCGTGGCGCAGCGCGAGGGCGAGGATACGTATTTCAAGAAAGGCAACCTGCGCCAGCAGTTGCAGGACGCGGGCGTCGATCCGGCGATTTCCGGTCGCCTCGCGCAGCGCGTCGCCACCAAGACCCGCTACTTTTCGGTGGATGTGAGCGCGAACGTCGGTCCGACGGTCAAGACGGTGCACGCCGTCATTGAGCGCGACAAAAAAAAGGTGAAGACGATCTACTTTCGCCCGGGCGAGCTGCTCAAGAATCCGATTCCCTCGACAGGCGGGGCCGGGGCCGCGGGTGCGGCCGGCGCGCTCGGCTCGGCACTCGGCCAGTAGCTCAGCGCGGCCCGCTCACCGCCTCAGCGCGGCCCGCTCACCGCCTCAGCGCGGCCCGCTCACGGTCGCCCACGCGGGCGTCCCCGCCAGAAACTCGGCCACGGCCTTTGCGACGCGCGCGTTCGCGGCCTCGCGCGGGTGGCACTGATCGAAGAACTGGTCCTCGTCCGCGTGCGCGCGAAAGAGCGGCAACAAGTCGAGTGCCGGCCAGCCGTGCTCGGCGGCAAGCTCGGCGACGCGTCGTTGCGGCTCATCGTGGGGCGCGGTCGCCAACACCTGATACTTGACGGGAAAGGTCGTCAGCGCGACCGCGAAGCCGCCGCGCGCCGCGAGATCGCGGATCTCGTCAAACGCCTTCGCAACGGTCTGCCACGTCGCGTCATCCCACGCCGCGCCCCAGTCCACGCGCGCCGCCTCGGCAAATCGCGCGAACACGGCGGGATCGCTGCGCCAGTCGACGGTGTTTTCCATGCGCAGCCAACCGAGCTTCTGATACCCCGACCGCTTCATCCAGCCGCGCAGCTTGGCCGTCTTGTAGACGCCGTCCACGATGGCGCTGTGCCGTCGCCACCAGCCGCGATGGGTTAGCTCGTGCCGGAACCCCCACGGCGGGCGCGCGTCGTTGAGGTAGAACGCGACGAGCACCAAATCGGGCAGAAGACGCATGCCCACGTCGCGCAGAATCGCGACCTCCTCGCGCACGCCGATGCCCGTGACACCCGCGTTGAGCACGCGGATCGTGTGGCCCGGCGCATGCGGTGCGAGTTCCTTCTCCAGCCGCCGCGTCCAGACCTCGTCGTCGTCGAGATAGTCCCCGATTGTGATCGAGTCGCCGAGCACGAGCACGCGGATCTCGCCCGGCGGCTTCGCCTCGGAAATCTCGGGACCGCGCATCCCCCAGGAGTTGGTCACGACGTGCGTCGTGCGTTTCGAAACGGGGTGGTTTTCCAGGACGACATCGACATTGGGCCGCAGTCGCCAGCCGCCCTCGGTCTCGCGCAAAAAGGCGTGGCTCCAGTCGGGCAAGCCGCCCTCTTTCTCCACCACGCGCGGCTGCCGGGCACGCAGCGCGATTTCGAGCGCGACGACGCCGACGAGGAGCGTGACGAGCGAGATGCCGAGGACGCGGACGAGCGATCGCGGACGGTCGCCGCTCATGGGCGTATCCGCGTCAGCCGAAGCTGCCGGTGTACCAGCCGACGAGCTGCGGTCCGACCAGCATGTACACCATCGCGCCGAGCGAGAGGAACGGCCCGAAGGGGATGAGCGTGCGCGCCTCGCGCCGTGTCGCGAGAATCCAGCCGAGACCGACGACGGAGCCCACCGCCGACGCGACGAGCAGCACGACGACGACGCCCTGCCAGCCGAAAAACGCCCCGATCATCGCAAGCAGTTTGACGTCGCCGAAGCCCATGCCCTCGCGTTTGGTGACGAGCAGGTAGCCCTTGGCGATCGCGTAGGGCAGCGCGCCGCCGACCACCGCGCCGATGGCCGCGTCGCGCAGGCTGACGGGCAGCACGAATGACGCGAGGATCCCGAGCGGGATGCCGGGCAGCACGATCTCGTCGGGGATTTCGTAGATGGCGAGATCGACGCCGGTCACCACAAGCAGCGCCGCGTAGATCGCGAAGTAGATGGGTCCGACGACGAGGCCGAAATGCCACACGAGGAGCGCGAGCGCGAGACCCGAGAGCAGTTCGACCGCGGGGTACACCGGGCTGATGCGCTCTCGGCAATGGCGACAACGCGCACCGAGCAGAATCCACGACGCGAGCGGGATGTTGTCGTACCAGACGATGGGCTGCTGGCAGGTCGGGCAGTGCGAGCGCGGCTTCGCGAGGCCGAGGCGCGCTTCGACCATTTTTGACATCATCCCGCGCGCCGTGTCGGGGTCCTCGTCGAGACTTTCGACGATTTCCTTGCGCACCGTCTCGTCGCCCGATTTGTACTGCGACACGAGCGACATGATCGGCATGCGCGCAACACACACGTTGAGAAAGCTGCCGATGGACGTTCCGAACGCGAACGCCGATCCGGTCACGAGCGCGATCACCATCGGATCGGACGCAAGATCGGGTCCGTAGAGCTTGGCGAGCATCTGGGGGAGATTCACGCGAAAAACCCCGGCACCGCCCACGCGATTGCGCCGGCAAGCGCCACGAGCACGCCGATCGGCGCGAGCCACGCGGCGATGTCGGCCTTTTTCCCGGGAAGTCGATGCGCGAGATCGAGCCCCGCGGCGACCATGCCAAGACCCGCGATTGTCAGCACGACGCTCACGGGTTCGCGTCCCCGATGCGCGCAACGACGTAGTCGCCGCCGACGCTGACGCCGGAATAGCGCGCGAGCATTTCGAATTTCGTCGGAGGGTCGTTTTGCGACCAGAGTGCGTAGGTCTCGATGAGTCCCTGATGGTCGATCAGGACATCGACGCCGATGCCGCGCGCGTAGCTCATGAAACGCCCTTCACGCATGGCGGCGATTATAGGGGGGTGCACTACACCGTCAAGGTTGATGACGCGATTCGGCGCGAAGGCACCGAGGATTCCCGCGTTGAATGCGCCGATCATGTCGCCCGCGCCGATGCCCGGCACGCGGCCATCGGCGAGATCTCTCGCGACCTGAAGATAGCTCGACTGCCAGGGGTGAAATCCGTTGCGATAGAAGTCCGGCGAAATCCACGCGAAGGATCCCAGCATGACGACCGCGACCGAAGCGAACGCGATTCCCCGCGCAAGTGACCGCTCCGCGAGCGCGGCGCGCGCCGTGGCGCACCAACGGGCCAGCAGCAGTGCCGCCGCGAGGTTGACGGGGGAGAAGTACCAGTATTTCTGCTGCCGAAAGACAAGGATGTAGAAGGTCCAGATCCCCGCAGCGAAGATCGCGTAGATGATGGGGAACGATCCGGACGCGCGCACTCCCCGAGCGCGCAACACGATGTACGCGACCACGAGGTGCACAAGCGTGATGATCGTGAATCGTTCGTCCGGGCCACCCATTAGGCGCACGCCGTAGTCGCGCGCGCCGTGCACGGCGCAGGCGAACAGGTACGCTGCGCCCCCCTGCCCCGTTGCCGTTTCGATCGCATGTTGGCGCAACATCAGCACGCGGCCCGAGTCCTGCCAGATCGTCCCGAATCGCGCGAGACTCCATTCGAGCCACGGGGCGGCCATCGCGAACGCCACGAGGGCGAATACGAGGAAATGCGTTCCCGTGATTCGAGGCCGGGTCGATACGTCGTCACCCGTCGGTTTCACCGCGCGGCGCACGACGTCGAGGCCGATGAGAAGGACGAGAAGTCCGAGGTCGGTGCGAGCGAGAAACGCGAGCCCGCAGGCCGCACCCGTCGCGACGGCGAGTCGCGCGCGCGGCGCGCGCGTGAACGCATCGTGCGCGGTGAGAGCGAGCAGACCGCAAAAAGCGGCGAGCGGGGCCTCGACGCCCATCAGATCCGTTCCCACGACGAAAGGATTGAACGCGAGAAATGCGGCCGCCAGCGGCGCGGCGATCGGTGCATCCGGAGCGATGCGCCGGGAAGTCCACCAAATGACGAAGGCCATCGTCCCGAACGAGCAAATCGCCGAGACCGCGAGCAGTACACGAAGCACCGCCTCGGGGTCCGGTCCCGCCACCATCTGCGCCGCCACGCTCACCAACATCCAGAGCGGATGAAACCCGTTGGTCGCGGCGACGCCGTCAAAGGTCGGGCCGTGTCCCGCGAGCCAGTTGCGCGCAATCTGCGTGTAGTAGAAAGCATCGTCGGCGACGAAGGTGGCGACGAGCCGGTCGAGGGGTCCCTGAGCGAGCATGAGGCGCCAGAGCGTGCCAGCTGCGGCGATCGCGAGCGCGGCGCGCGTTCCCCATCGACTCGCGCGATCGCCCGCCGTCATCTCGATCAGTTTCCGGCTTCGCGCGCGATGAGCACCGTCCGGCCCTGCGTCCACAGGGCGATGACGGCTTGGCCCGCCTCATCGACGGTGAGGGCGATGGGGCCGCTGCCGCCGGCCTCGGAAACGACGCGCGGCGACGCGTTCAGGTCGCGCAGATCGAAGAGTGCGGCGTTCGTCGCCTCGCGGATCGCGAGCCACGGTGCGCCGTCGTCGCCGACCGTGACGTCATAGGCGAGAGCCTGCGACGTGAAGGCGATCTTGCTCGCCGTCCATCCGGATTCTTTTTTCGTGTAGAGGTAGAGGGCGTCGCTGCCGAGGACCTCGGCGCTGGGCGCGACGACGGCCAGGGGCCTTCCGGGCGGCGCGAGCGCGATGGGCGGATAATCCGCGCCGCTTCTGGCCGGACGGCCCAGCACCGCGCGGGCGAATACGCCGTCCGCGCCGCGCGACCACACCGCGATCTGCCCGTTCCACAGGCCCGCGATCAACGGCTCGCCGGTTGCGGGATCGATCGCCAGACTGGCCGTGCGTGCGCCGGTATCGACGACGACGAAATCTCCCCAGCCCTTTGCGCGCGACCACATCGCGAAACGAACCGCGCCCGAGATGTCGTCGAACACGACACCGGCGGACTCGCCCGAAACCTTCGCGACGCGCGCCCGCGCCGCCGACTTCAGGAAGGCGTCGCCCGCGCCGCCGCTCGCGACCTTGCCCGAACGATCGACCAGCATCCAAACGGGTTTCGCGCTTTCGCATTCTCCACACGACGCACCGACCACGAGCAGACGCTCTTCGTCCAGATACATTGCGTCGAGCACGCCGCCGGGAATGCCGAGATCCTCCGCCCGCAACGTCAGATTTTCATCCAGCGAAATGCGGCGGGAGTTGAACACGACCGTGCGCCCGCGCGTCGCGTCCAGCCCCGCCGCAGGCTCCTCGCTCGCGAGACGCATCGTCCACCGCCATCCTTGCCGGACTACGCTTTCGGCCGGCGGTGGCGTGACGGCCTGCTCCGCGATCGTCGCGGTATCGTGCGAACGACAGGCGGCGAGCCCCGCGAGCGACAATCCGCAAAAGAGGGTGACGATTCTCCGCGCCCAATGCGTTGCATTCATGGAAGGAGTTGTTACGCGAAGTGCGCGAACGCGGCAAGCCGGTCGTGTCGGGAGCAAGTTGTCACCAACGCAGCAAGATCTTTCCGAACTGCCCCGCGGATTCGAGCCGCTCATGTGCCGCGCGGATTTGGGTCACCGGATACTCCCGGTCGATCACGGGCTTCAGATCGCCGCTGTCGAGCAACCGCGCGATCTGGGAGAACTCGCGCATGTTGCCCATCGTCGATCCCAGCACGTTGAGCTGCTTCCAAAAAATGCGCGTCAGATCGGCCGGCGGATTGCCGCCCGCCGTCGCGCCGCAGTTGACGATACGCCCGCCCATGCGCGCGGTCTTGATCGAGACGGGCCACGTCGAACCACCGACCGAGTCGATGACGACGTCCACCCCCGCCTTGCCCGTCGCGGCGAAGACCTCTTTCGCCACGTCCTGCGTCTTGTAGTTGAAACCCCCGAACGCGCCGAGTTCGCGCGCGCGTTCCAGCTTCCAGTCTTCACCCGATGTGACGATCGCCCGCGCACCGACGCGCCGGCAGATTTCGAGCGCGCTCACCGATACGCCACCGCCGATGCCGTGGATCAGCACAAACTCGCCGGGCTTCACGGCGGCGCGCGTCATGAGCATGCGCCACGCGGTCAGGAACGTCAGCGAAAACGCCGCCGCGTCCTCGTAACCCACGTGCGGCGCGATCTTGCGCGCCGACATCGCGCCCACGATCGTGTACTCGCTGAAGAACCCGTCCACGTGTTCGCCGCGCATCTGGAACTTGCTGCATTGGCTCTGTTCGCCCGCCTGGCACTGCGCGCAACGGCCGCAGAACATCATCGGGGTCAGCATCACGCGGTCGCCCGGCGCGAAATCGTCCACCTCGTCGCCGACGTCGGTCACGTCGCCCGCCACATCGCAGCCCATCACGAAGGGCAACGATTGTTTGATCGCCGGCATGCCGTTGCGCACCCAGATGTCCATGTGGTTGAGCGCCATGGCCCGCACGGCGATGCGGATTTCCCCCCGACCCGGTGCGGGGGCGTCCGCGATCTCGTCGATCGTGATGTTCTCGGATCCCCCGTGCGCGTGCAGCCGTAACGCTTTCATCATCGCTCCCCGTCGTTCAATCCACATCGCCGGTGGTCATCGGCGTGCCTTCGAACAGATCCTTGAAAACCGCCTTGATGCGGCCTGCGTCGAAACCCGCGACATCACCACGATCGGCGCCCCAGTCCACGACCTCGATGCTGCGCCCGAGCAGTTCGTTTCCGCCGAGCATCACCGACCACCTCGCGCCGCCGCGATCGGCCCACGCGAGCAACGCATCCGGATCGTCCTCGCCCGCGGCGATGCGGCACTCGACGCCGTCCGCCCGAAAGCGCCGCGCGAGTTGGAATCCGACGCGTCGCCCCTTGCCGTCCGTCGGCAGCCACGCCAGCCACGGGCGCAATCCATCTTCGTCGTCATATGCCTCGCTCGGCGCTTCGACTCCGGAGACTTCGGCGACCATCGACAGCGAACCCGTCGCAGGGTCGGGTTCGACGCGAATCGTGACGCCGGTTCCGTGGTCGCCGGACGCAACGATCTCCATGCGGGCGATTCCCTTCGGCAATCCCGCCGCATTCGCGGCGATCCCACACAGATCCACCTCGTGGTCCTGATGCACGTCGTCGAGGTGGCGGCGCGTCTCGTCGAACTGCTCGAGTTCGCTTTCATCCACGTCGCCATCCGCCGACTCGGGCCGCAGGGGAAAAAGCGTGGCGACGCCGGGCGAACCCGTGGCCGCCAGCGCCAGGTCGGCGCCCATTACCACGAGATCGGCCAGCACCATGGGGTCGTTCGGCGGCCAAACCGATCCCCGGAGGCGCATGGTCGCGGAATCGAATTCGACGCGAACCTTTCGCTGCCCCGGACCAAAATCCGCCAGGTTTTCGCGGGAGAGGTCTGTCGTGAACTCGAAGCCGTAAAGACGAAGAACACGAAGTACGGCGCGGACGGGGTCGGGACTCGGCTCGGGAGGCGACATGCGTGCTCGATTCGATCGTCAACGGGTGAAGCGGGCGGCGCGCTTCGCTCACCTTGCCGGGCGCGTGCCATCGCAACGCACACTTACTCCATCGCCGCGACAGGTGACAAGCCCGTCGCGGTCGGTGCGCCAAATCGTCGCGCCAACGTCCGTCAGGCGACGCAGCGCCTCGGGCGACGGATGGCCATGGCGATTCGCGTACCCCGCCGAAACGATCGCGTGCGTTGGGCGGGCGGCGGCGAGCAGCGCTTCGCCGGAGCCGTTCGCCGCGCCGTGATGCGACACCACGAGCACGTCCGAGCGCACATCGCGCCCCGCGGCGAGGAGCAATTCTTCCATCGGCGCGGTGAGATCGGCGGGGAGCAGGAGCGCGTTGGCACCGTGCGTCACGCGGATGACGAGGGACCGATCGTTGTCGTCCGCACGGGTCGGTCCGCCCCCACCCGGCGGCCACAACACCTCGACGGCGGAGTCCCCAAGGACGAGCGGCGAACTGGCCGCCGACACGCGTCGGATCGGGATGTGCCGGTCCGTGGCCGCGACAACCATCCGCTTCCAGCCCTCGGGCAACGGCTCAAGATCGGTTTCGCCGATCCAAAGCTCGCGGACGTCGAAATGACGAAGCACGAATTCGAGTCCGCCGTAGTGATCGGCATCGACGTGCGTGGCCACGACGAGATCGAGGCGGCGAATCCGCCGATTCCACAGATACGGCGCGAGCACGCGCTCCCCGACATCAAAAGTCGGTCCGCCCTGCCCGCCGCCGTCGATCAGGATCTTTTCGCCCCCGGGGAACTCAACGAGTTGCGCCAGCCCCTGTCCCACATCGACGACGCGAATGCGCAGATCGCCATCCGCGCGGTCGACGAGGCGCATCAGCACACCGTTCCCGGCGAAGACCAATACGATCAGACCGGCTGCGGCGAACCTCGCCGTGCGGCCGCGCACAAGCGGGACCAGCGCGATCGCGTACCACGCGACGATTTCGATCGTCGTCGGCGCGCAGAGGCGCACGTAGGCACCGGGAAGCGATGCGAACGCGCGGATCATGTGCGAGCCGACGTTGATGGCGTACCCCGTGGCGACCAGGACCACGTGGGCGATCGAGGCGTGAATCGCGAGCGCGGCGACCGATGCGAATGCGAGCGGCATGATGACCAGCGTGAACAGGGGGACGACGAGCAGGTTGGCGAGGAGTCCGTAAAGAGGAAACCCGTTGAAGTGGTACGCGGTGATCGGCGCCGTCGCCCATAGCGCCGCGGCAGACGAAATGACGCCGAGAGCAAGGGCGTCCGCGAGCCGACGCGACCGCGTCGGGAATCGACGATCGAGCACTCCGCCACGCTCTCGCCAGCGAGCGTAAGCGGGCGGAATCACGGTCACCAGGGCCATCACGGCGACGAACGATAGCTGAAAGCCGACGTTGAAAAGCGCGTCGGGCTTCCACAGCAGTATCAGAATCGCGGCGAGTGCGATGGCCGTCAGCAGATCGCGTACGCGATCCGTCAGCAACGCGAGCGGGAACATCACGGCCATGATGGCCGCGCGCGTGACGGAGTGCGAAAGTCCCGCGAGCATGGCGTACGCGACGACGGGGACGATGCTCGAGGCCGCCGCGACTTTGACCGCGTGGACGTGCAGCGGAAGGCGCGGCACACGGCGCAGCAGCCAGAACACGAACACGAATGTCATGCCGGCCACCGCCGTCATGTTCATGCCCGAAACGGCCAGGATGTGAGCGACGCCCGCGTCGCGGTAGGCATCGCGTACCGGCCTCGGAATCGGCCCCGACTCGCCGAGGAGCAGGGCCGCCACCAGTTCGCGGTGCGGCGTTTCAAGGTTCGCATCGAGCTGCGCGTACACGCGACGCCGGACGCGCTCGACCGCATCACGCGCGGGATTGCCGAGTCCGCGCGCGACGACGCGCATCGCCGCGAACGATCGCACGTGGCCGGTCGCGCCGACGCCGTCTTCGCGATAGATCCGGTCGGTGCGCATCGCGCCGGGGTTTCCCGGCGAACGCACCCGGCGCAGGGGCGACTCGAAGCGGACGCGGTCGCCGTAACGCACGTCGCCGCCCGCTTCACGGGCGTACACCATGACGCGACCGTTCACCGGGACGTAAGCGCCCGCCGGAAGGTGAATGCGTTCCAGACAAACGATCGCGCGCGCACCAAGCTCTCGGCGCTCGGGCGAGTCGCACACGATCCCTTCGAGGTCGCGCCGGTCGCGCCCCACGTAATTTGTGACGTCGCCCGTGGCCGAAGCCGAGAACTCGAGTCGGCTCTCGGTTGCGGCGCCCACGCCGAACGCGACGCACGCGGCCAGCGCCACACGCAGCGACGACCGGTCGACTCCCGCAACCAACATCAGGAAGAGGATTTGCGCGCAGAACAACCCGGCGGCGGCACGCAAGGTGAAGACGTCGAGCGCGGACCCGGTTGCGATGCCCATGGCCAACGCGATCGCCGGTGCGACGAGCGGCCGGCCGCGAAGCTCCTTCATCCGTCGATCCCCGACGCGGGTTCATCGGGCGGCACGGAAAACGCGGCGACAATGCGCGCCGCGAGGTCGGAACCGATGCCCGGTACGGCGGCGATTTCGTCCGCACTCGCCGCGCGAAGTTTTTTTACCGAGCCGAAATGCGCGATCAGCGTCTTCTTGCGCGACTTGCCCACGCCGTCGATGGCGTCGAGCGCGCTTTTCACCTGGCTCTTGCCGCGCAACTTGCGGTGGTACTCGATGGCAAAGCGGTGGGCTTCGTCGCGAACGCGTTGGATGAAAAAGAGCGAGGTCGATCCCCTTCGGAACGTCACGGGGTTCTTTCGCCCGGGAAGATAGACCTTGTCCTCGGGGCCGGGGTCGTTCGGGTCCTGCTCGCGAATCTTCGTGATCGCCGCGATCGGCAGGTGCGTCACGCCGCGATCGCGCAGCACGGTCTCGGCCACGGCCAGATGACCCCGCCCGCCGTCCACGAAGAGCAGGTCGGGCCAATCGCTTTCCTTTTGCGCTCGCTCGATTCGCCGTTCCAACGCCTCGCGCATCATCGCGTAGTCGTCGGGCGTATCCTTGGTTCGAATCCGATAACGCCGGTACCGATTCTTGTCGGGTTTGCCGTCGACGAAGGTCACCTGCGACGCGACGGCGTTTTGGCCCTGCACGTTGCTGATGTCGAAACACTCGACGACGATCGGCGCGCGCGGCAGGTCGAGACTCCTCGCCACCCCCTCCAGAATCTCGCGCGCGTCGGCCAGGCGGTTTCGCCGGATCTCGAACTGCTGCTTCGCATTCTCGGCGGCGAGTTCCACCCAGCGCACCCGGTCGCCGCGTTGGGGAACGCGCAACGTCACCTTCTGCCCGCGAAGATCGGTGAGCCACTCCTCGACCGCTTCGTGCATTTCCCCCAGACGACCGGCCACGATCACCTCGGGCGGCACAAGGCTGTCCGCCGCGTAGTAGCCCTGCACGACCTGGCCGATCACCACGTCGTCGTCTTCCTCCTGATTCGTGAAGACGAACGCGCGCTGGCCGATCGTCTTTCCGCCGCGCGTGAAGCTGGCGAGCACGACGCCGCTCGCGCCCTCGCGGTAGAGCCCGAAGACGTCGCGGTCCGCCAGATCCGTGGTCTCCGCCTGCTGCTTCGCCAGCGTTTTCGTGATGGCTGCGACCAGGTCGCGCGCCCGCGCCGCCTGCTCGAAACGCAGGTCCTCGGCGGCGGATTCCATCTCGCGCTCCAGTTCATGCACCAGATCCCAGCCTTTGCCGTCGAAGAACAGACGCACCTGATGGACGATGCGCGCGTACGCTTCGGCCGTGACCATGGCGCAGCACGGTCCGGCGCTGCGCCCGATCTGATAATTCAGGCACGGCCTCGTGCGCGAGGCGAATTGTCGGTCGGAGCACTCGCGCAACGGGAAGTGGCGGTTGAGAAAGCCGAAGGTCGCCCGCGCCGCGCCCGCATCGGAGAAGGGTCCGAAATAGACCGAACCGTCGCGCACGATCCGCCGGACGAGGTAGAGGCGCGGCCAGGGTTCACGCACGGTGAGCTTGATCGACAGAAAGTTTTTGTCGTCGCGCAGCAGGATATTGAAGCGCGGCCGGTATTTCTTGATGAGCGTGTTTTCGAGGATCAGCGCGGCTTTTTCGGAATCAGTGACGATCCAATCCAGATCGACCGCGCGCGAAACCATGATGCGTGTCTTGAAGTCCTTGTTGTCCGCCTGCTGGTGGTAGCTGCGAACGCGATGGCGCAGGACCTTCGCCTTGCCGACGTAAATGACCACGCCGTCGGCGTCTTTCCACAGGTACACGCCTGGCAGCGTGGGAACGAGATCGAGCTTCTCCTCGAGGGCGGGCGTCAGCATGGCGGGAGTATATCGATCGTCAATTCGGCCAGGCAACCGGATCAAGCGGCGGGGAATCCGCCCGGATCATCGACCCGTCAACTCCAACATTCGTTGGTGTCGTAGCAATTGGCGATGTCGAGGCAGTCGTCGTACGCGTCGTAGCAGAACGCGAGGCACTCCGGGTCGTCGTTCACCTCACAGACTGTTTCGAACGCGGTCTCGAATTCCGCTTCCGGGCACTCGCTCACGAACGCCAAAACGACATCCTCGCAGCTGACTTCGGAGTCGTCATCGGCCGACGGCAGGTCCTCCCACCACGGGTCCTCGCCGTTGATGCAGACCGATTCGACGCAGTCCGCCCAGCCCGAGCAGTCGTTGGTGTGTTCGAAACACCCGACCCAACAATCGGCGTCGTCGGTCGCGCAGACGTCGGGCGCGCTGAGTCCCTCGAAGCACTCCTCCACCTCACCCGCGAGTTTCTCTTCGCAAGTGGGAGGTGCGTCGTCATCGTCGAATTCGCCCGCGTCGACATCGTCGATCTCGCATTCGGCGTCGATGCACGCGAGCCAGTCGGAGCAGGTGTTCACATACTGAAAACAGGAGATCCAGCACGAAACATCGTCCAGCGAACACAGTTCCACGGCCGTCAGATCATTGAAACACGTGTCGGTGGCCTGCCCGACGAGTTCCACGCAGGCGGGGTCGTCGTCAGAGTCGTCCGAATCCCCGTCGGATTCGCTCGTGCCGCTCCCGGTGAACGAACAAGCGGCAAACACAATGCCGATCAGGAGCAACACCGTCGAGATCTTCACGAATCCGCGC
>JADLEX010000058.1 GCA_020845895.1 Deltaproteobacteria bacterium
ACAAGGACCTGTGGATGCTTCAGTCCGCCCTCAATGCGGGCGCGGAGCTTGACCGGAAAGAGGGCGTGGCGTAACCATGTTTAACCGAACCGCCGATCCACTTTCCACGGAGAATGGGACAGGCTCATGACGACCTATTCCCGCTGGGCAGCGCTTTTTCTTTTTACGTGTCTCGTGTCCGGTCCCTTCCTGGGCGGTTGCGGCGGCGGGGATGACGACGATTCGCCTTCATCGGACTTCGGCGAACCCGGTGATGACGACGCGCGGGACGATGACGTGGCCGATGACGATTCCACGGACGACGACGCGCTGGACGACGACACGACCGATGACGATTACGCGGACGACGACTCGCTCGACGACGACACGGCCGATGACGATACCGAGGATGACGATGCGGCCGACGACGATACGGGCCCTTGCGAACCCCGGCTTCATGCCTATGACGGATTTGAAGACTACCCCGTGGGCCTTTGGCGCGACCACGGCGACTGGCTGCTGGTGAGCGAGCAGGTCGAGGTGGAAAAGATCCGCCGCTTCGACTCGTCCCGGGGGTTGAAGGCGCTTCACGTCGGCGGGATGTGGCTCGCCGGGCTCGAAGACTCGAAATACATCTGGCAGGAGTTGATCGGATACGACCTTCCCACCGACACCTGCGATGTCTTCTGGATCGAGATCGACGGAAAGTCGTGGATCACCCCGGGCAACGGCGGCATCGCGGCATGCGTCGCGCCGCGGTTTGGCTACCCGGACAGCGACACGATCTGCGCCGGCACCGACATCCGTGCGTTTTGGACCAATTTCAAGCTGAAGATCGACAAGGTGAGCCGGACCGTGGACGTGTACGTGGACGACGAACTGCAGGGAACGACGGACATGGAGGCGGACTACCCCGTGTTCATGTTTCAGGGGGCGTCCGTCTGGGGCGGCTATTACGTCCCCCACATCGCCATGGACGAGTTTTCCATTTACGACGACGGCTACGAGCGCTGATCCGCATCGAGCCGCAGGCGGCCGCGCCACAAGCGGGAGCCCTCACCCCGGCTCGCGTTGCTCGCCACCCCTCTCCCGTCATGACGGGAGAGGGGCAGGGGTGAGGGCCGACGCCCGACTGTGCCTCGCCGAATCGCGTCGCTATAATCGCGGGCGATGGCGACCAACTCGACGATGACGCGCGTGCGGGCGCGGTTGCGCGGACTGTCCGCGCTCGGACTGCGTTTCCAGGTCATCGGGCTCATGACCGCGCTCACCGTGTTCCTCGTGCTCGCGCTGGGGAGCGTGTGGCTGCGTCTCATGGAACGCAACTTCGTGCGCATGAAATTCGAGACGGGCTCGGCCATTCACGCGTCGTTTCAGGCGATGATCGCGCTCGAATGGGAAGGGCGCACGAGCCTCGTCATCGGTGACGCGGACCGGCAGCGGCTGACCGAGATCGCGCTCAACTTCGCGAACCACAACACGCTCACCGAGATCTTCGTGGTGGACGCCGACCGCCGCATCGCCGGGCATGAGCGGTTCGATCTGCTGGGCGAACCGTACCACGACGAGGACTTCGACAAGGCTTTCGCCGGACTCACGATCGTCCACACCTTTTTGCCGTCGGACGCGGGCGGCGGCATCGATCCGGACGACCGCGTGCAGATCACCGCGCCGATTTTTTTGGGCAAGCACGTCGCGGGCGCGGTGCGTCTGGGCGTGCCGATGGGCGACGCGGCGGCGGCGCTGGCCGCCACGCGGCGCGTGCTGATTTTGTACACGATCCTCACGGCGATCCTGACGACGATCGTCGGCACGATCGCGCTGATGCGCCTCATCATCCGGCCCGTCTCGGAGCTCGCGGCGGCCACGGCGCGCATCACCGAGGGCGACTACGGCCACAAGATTCCCATCCGCTCCGAAAACGAAATCGGCGTGCTCGCCCGCGCGCTGGCCAATCTGCACCTCACGCTGCGCGACCGCGACCGCAAGGTCACCGAGCAGCGCACGCACCTGCGCAGCGCGGCCGAGCGGCTGGAGCGCGCCGAGGCCGAGGTGCTGCAGCAGGATCGTCTCGCGTATCTGGGGCGCGTGACGGCGGGGGTCGCGCACGAGGTCGGCAATCCGCTGGGCGCGATCAACAACTACCTCGGCGTGCTGTCGGGTTCGCCCGATCTGGCGGGCGAGGACGCGGAGATCGTCACGCGAATCCAGCGCGAGGTGGACCGCATCGACCGCATCATGCGCGAGCTGCTCGATTTTTCGCGCCCGCGCCGCGCGCAGCTCGTCCCGACGGATCTGGCCGAACTCGCGCGCGAGTGCGTGACGATTCTGCGCGACCAGCGGCAGGTGGACCGCGTAGCGCTCGACGTGTCGGAGCCACCCGCGCCGCTGCCCGAGGTGCAGGTCGATCGCGCGCAGCTCAAGCAGGTGCTGCTGAATGGGCTCATCAACGCACGCGACGCGATCGCGGCACGCGACGAGAGCGGATCGGGGCGCGTCGAGATCGCGTTCGAGGTCGCGCCGTTCACCGACACACTGCTGCTCGAATCGCGGCTGCCCGCGGCCGCGAACGGAGAGGACCGCGCGGCGTTTACCGATCTCGCGCGGCGCGGCATCGCGTTTTCGAGCCCGCCGCCGTTTGCGCGCGATGAGTCGCTCGTGATGGCGCACCTGCGCGACGACGGCCCCGGCCTCGGCGCCGAGCAGGCGCAGCGCGTGTTCGAGCCGTTCTTTACGACCAAGGAGCCGGGGCGCGGCACCGGGCTCGGACTGGCCATCTGCCAGCGAATCGTCGAGAATTTCGGCGGTGTGCTGCGTTTCGAGAGCCGCGACGCGGCGCGCGGCGCGCCGACGGGCACGGTGTTTTCGGTCGTGCTGCCGCTCGCGCGGCGCGAACGGGCACGTCCGGCGAATCTGAAGGACGACGTGCTCGCGATTCTGGGCGAACCGGAAGACGAACACACATCGGAATCGACGGGCGAACGTCCGTAACGGATCGAAGGAAATGACCAACAAGAACGGCCGGATTCTGGTGGTGGACGACGAGGAGCCGATGCGGCACAGCCTCGAAACGCTCCTGCGCCGACAGGGCTACGAAACGGTCTCGGCGACGGACGGGCAGGCGGGACTCGACACGCTCGAATCGGCGGGGCCCTTCGACGCGGTGCTGTGCGATTTGCGCATGCCGAACGTGGACGGCATGGAGTTCGTGCGCCGCGCGGTGGAATCCGGCCACGTCATGCCGATCGTCGTGATGAGCGCGTACGGCTCGATCGACAACGCGGTCGAGGCGATGCGCATGGGCGCGTACAGCTTCGTGTCCAAGCCATTCAAGCCGGGCGAGATCGCCGTGGTGCTCGGCAAGGCGCTCGCGCACGAGGCGCTGGTGGATGAAAACCGCCGCCTGCGCGAGGAGCAGCAACGGCAGAACACCTTCGAGGAGATGGTGGGGCGCGACGACCGGATGCGCGAGGTCTTCGACGCCGTCCAGAAGATCGCGCCGTACAAAACGAGCGTGCTCATCACCGGCGAATCGGGCACGGGCAAGGAACTCGTTGCGCGCTCGATCCACCGGCGGTCGGCGCGCGCGGGGGCGTTTGTCGCGGTGAACTGCGGGGCGATCCCCGAGAACCTGTTGGAATCGGAGCTGTTCGGCCACGTCAAGGGCGCGTTTACCGACGCGCGCTTCGACAAGGCGGGGCTGTTCGTCGAGGCCGACGGCGGCACGATGTTTCTCGACGAGATCGGCGAGATGCCCAAGCACCTGCAGGTGAAGCTGCTGCGCGCGCTGCAGGAGGAGGAAATCCGCCCGGTGGGTGGCGGGGTGTCGCGACTCGTGGACGTGCGCATCGTGGCGGCGACGCAGCTCCCTCCCGCGGACCTGGTGCGCGACACGCGGCTGCGCGAGGACCTTTATTACCGGCTCGCCGTGTTCCCGATCCACATTCCGCCGCTGCGCGACCGGCCGGGCGACATCCCGCTGCTCGTGGAGCACTTCGTGAAGGTGCATCGCGCCCGGATGGGGATCCGCGTGCAGGGCGTGCGCCAGAAGGCGTTGTCGGCGCTGATGGAATACAACTGGCCCGGCAACGTGCGGGAACTGGAGAACGTCATCGAGCGCGCGATGGTGCTCGCGGGTTCGGGGTACGTGGAGACCGAGCACCTGAGCGACGTGATCCGTCTGCGGCGCATCGTGAGCGACGCGGGGGTACCGGAACAGATGCCGCTCGCGGGCGGGGAGTTGTCGATCAAACAGAACTCGCGCTACCTGGAAGAGGTGGTCATCCGCAAGGCGCTGGCCAAAACGCGCGGCAACCGCACGACCGCGGCGAGGATGCTCGAGATCTCGCACCGGACGCTGCTGTACAAGATCCAAGAGTACCAGATCGACGACCTGTGACGGGTCCCGCGGCTCGAATCCGACCTCGACATGGGGAAAAGTCCCGCAAACGTGCTACGCAATAACTCACCCCGCTATGCAAAAAGATTCGGATTTTGGTGTTGCGCCCTGCATTTTCCCCTTGGAGATTGTGGAAAAATTCCCTACAATCACCGCACTTAGGTGAGGTGCGGGGTATCGGGGCACAGTTTTTGCTCAAAGCGCACGCGGAGGAATCTCATGATGTCTGACGACGAACGGAGCGAGCAGGTTCCCGGCAGCGCGGCGACCGCCGGAAAAAGCGGCGACGAGCGCGGCGGGATCATGCGCGGATTCAGCCTCATCGAGCTGCTCGTGGTCATCGCGATCATCTCGATACTCGTGGGCATCGGATTCCTCTCGATGCTGCACTACGGAATGGTCATCCGGGTCAATGCCTCGGCGCGGGACCTGGGCGGCCACATGCGGGTCGCGCGCGCGGAGGCGATCTCCAGCGGCACGCGCTATCTGTTCCGCTTCTCGCCGAGCCAGGCCTACCTCTACGGTCCCTCCAACGTCGGAGGCAACGGCTTCGCGGGATCGGTGAAGTCGAACCTGCTCCAGGAAGGCATCGTGTTCGGCGTGCTGTCGGCCTCGCCGGCGGTGCCCGGCCACCACTTTCCGCCGTGCGGAATCAACATTCACGGCGGCGGCGCGGCGGACTGCGCCACGCGAGACGTGCTGGTCAACCGCGACGGGACCTTCAACGTCGACGGCGTCGTGTACATGATTCCCGGTATCGACCAGGCCGGCACGGGCGTCCGCGACGATCGCCAACGCGCGGTGGACTGGTCGGCGTCGTCCGGCCGCGTGCGCGTCTGGCGTTACTTCGCGTCAATGCACGACTGGCGATAAGGAGGATGGCCTTGCGTCTTTCGACCCATCACGCCGCGGACCGTCGCCGGTCGAGCGGCTTTTCGCTCGTCGAAGTCATCGTGGCGATGTTCGTCCTCACGGTCGGCATCGCGGCGCTCATCCCGGCACTGAGCTTTAATATCAAGGCCAACCAGCGGGCGAAGTCGTACGGCATCGCCAACTTTCTGGCCGCGAAGCACATCGAAAAGATCCTGTCCTGGTCGCCTTATGAAAATCAAAGCGGCGTTTACGGGATCGAGTCGGACAACGCCGAGCTGTTCGGCAGTTTCCCGAATCAGATGACCCCCGGCGCGAACAACGTCTTCCAACTGACGTCCGAAGTCTTTCACAACGGCTACTCGGGCTCGACCGGCTGCAACGGCATCCGCTTCGCGTCGTCGGGCGGCTACTTCGCCGTGGATGAGGGCGAGTTGCTCACGGGGGCGGTGAATCAGGACGACTGTGCGTCGGGTTCTTACCGGGGCGAGGACTTCAAGATCGTGCGCGTCACGGTGAGCTGGGACGACCGTTTCGGCGGCCACAGCATCGAGCGTCAGGCGTACGTGACCAAGAACTGATCCGAGAACTGACGGGACCGCGGGTCCGCGCGCGAAGTCGATTCGCGACGCGAACGAAGGAGCGACAGATGGCGAAACGGCGCGATATGCGAACTTCGGCGAAGCGGACGGTGCGCGG
The DNA here is from genome assembly GCA_020845895.1 of Deltaproteobacteria bacterium. NCBI lineage: Bacteria > Pseudomonadati > Myxococcota > Myxococcia > Deltaproteobacteria bacterium. The sequence goes on from JADLEX010000058.1 coordinate 5,948, forward strand.
GTTCGTGCATCCGCGGCGTGCGTCGGGGTACGCGCTGGTCTCGGCGATCCTCGTCATGTTTCTGATCACGCTTCTGGGCATTCTTGCGATGGTGGGGAGCACGAGCGAGCAAAAAGTGGTCGGCAACATCTCCGAGGAGATGCTCATGTCCACTTATGGCGAGCAGGGGCTCTCGCGCATCACCTCGCACCTTCATTACATGAACCAGGGTTTGTTCGGCGCGGTGCAGGGCGCGGATTTCGGCGACACCGCGACCCGTCAGGTTCTCAACCAGGTTCGCGCCCTCGACCTGTTCGGCTCCGGCGCGTCGCCTTCCCAGGATCAGAACTTCCGTATCGACGCATGGCTCGATCCGCAAAATTTCCAGGGCCCCTACGATCGAGGCACGTCGCGGCCCGTGGCCATCTCGGTCGTCGTGACGAACCTTCTGTCGGGCTTCACCAAGGCGTTTCGCGCGAAGGTGCAGCCGACCAGCATCTGGGATTTGGCGTACTTCTCGAAAAATCACATCCCCGAGGCCCGCGCGAGCTGGACCGCCGTGGAAAACTGCGCCGGGGATGCCTCGTCGTGGTACGGGTGCCAAGCGGTCTTTCACGAGGAAGACGGGATCATCGGCGACATCTATCTGCGCAACTCGAAGGTCAAGCCGGACAACGCGCGCTTTTTCGTGCGCGGCGCGCCCACGCTGCAGGGGCAGGTGAGCTGGAAGAACATCGAAGCGTTCGATTACGGCGACGGCGGCGCCTCGCTCAATCAGACCGCCGGCGGCAACACGTCCACGGCGGCGCTGCGAGCGGCGTGGGGCTTCCGCAGCTACGCCAAGGACATCGACATGTTCCCCATCGAGATGATAACGAACGGCGGCGACGCGCAGGGCTTTCGCGGTCGCGCCGATATCGTGCTGAAAAAGCGCACCAACCGCGTCTGGAAGATTGTCTTTCGTAACGACCTCGATGTGGATCAGGACGGCGATTACGAGCAGGATTCGGGCGTGTGGTCGCGTTACGACAACAAGATCGGTGCGAACGACGGTCAGCGCGACTCCAACGACCCCGGCGTCTTCCTGCTGTACAGCATCCCCTACACCACCGATCAGGATGTCCGCGCGGCGCACTGGGGCGATTCGATGTACCGCCGGCATCAGGCGATGACCGACGCGGACGTCGGCGGCGAGATCTGGTCGAGCGGCGCGGCGTGGAGTGGGACCGACGTCACGGGCCCCGGCAAGTGCTACGGCGTGCGTCACAACGGCGAAGCGCTTTTCGATATGAAGCCCGCGTTCGACCCCGAGGACATTCACTACGAAAACTCGTCCGTGGGATTCGACTTTCTCTTCACGCCGAGCGCGGGCGTTTCGCGTTCGACCTTCCCCGATGCGCTCGGTGGCTGCTCCGGGAACTCGACGGGCATCATCTACGTCGAGGGCGACGTGCTCGTCTCCGGCATCGTGGACGGCAACGTCACGATCGTGGCGGCGGGCAACATCATCCTCGACCACGAGGTGCAGTACGAGGAGCACCCGAAGACACAGATCTCGACCAACCCCAACGCGCCGATCGACATGCTGGGCCTTTTCGCCACCGGCAACATCATCATCCCGAACAGCTACCCCAACACGCTGCCGGACCCGTCGGTCTATCTGCTGCCCGACAAGGAGCCGCTGCGTTACATCTACTCCGACGACTGGAGCGACGCCGACACCTCGGTCGGCATCACGCTCTCCGGCCGCGGCAACTTCGATCACCCGTATCCGGGTGTCGCCGACGACGGAAACGAGGAGATCCACGCGGTGATGGTGAGTTTCGGGCGGCAGACGTGCACGTTCAGCGGCGTGACCGCCACGTGCGCCGAGCCGACGGAAGCCCAGCTTCGCAACTTCCGCACCGGCATTTACGCCCAGGCCCGCACCTCGGACAAGTTCTGGTATTCGAACCAGTTCTACGATTACGCGGGCGCGGGATTCAACTCGACCGGCAACGACTCGGGCTCGTTGACGATCTGGGGATCGATGATTCAGGAATGGCCGGGCCGAGTCGGGTACGACCACCCGACATCGAGCTGCACCGACGGCGTCGGCACCAACTGCCGCCACATGGGTCACGACATGGTGCTGTATCACGACGCCCGGCTGAAGTGGCAGCTCCCCGCCAACCCGTGGCACATGACGGATAACCCCAACGGCTCCATCCCCTTCGGCAATGCGTCGTGGGATGTCGTGGAATGGGAAAACATCGACCCGAGCGAAGCCTCCGTGGAGGTCTGGTGATGTCGATGCTGCCGATGAAGTCCTTGATGGCGGTTCTGCCGATCGGGCAAAGGAACAAGGGTCCTCGAATGATGCGCACGCACACGCTGACACCGCGGCTTTCCCGGAACGCTCAGAATCGCCGTCGGGTCGCCGGTCACGCCGGCTTCTCGATGGTCGAACTGCTCGTCGCGATCACGCTGACGGCGATTCTCGTCGCGGTGATCTACGCGCTGTTCGTATCATACGAGCGCGCGGTCATGACCGAGGAAGGCCGGATCGAAATCGCCCAGGGTTCGCGCGCCACGCTGTCGCGGCTCAAATCCGACATGGAACTCGTGGGTTCGAACGTCATGTTCGAAAAAGGCCAACCCGGCATGATCTACGCCGGGCCGTGGGAGATGATGTTCAACGGCGACGTGAGCGACACGCAGTTCGAGCTCACGAACGGCTCGACGTTGACGTATCCGTTCTCCGGCGGCGGCAAAACCTACACGGGCAAGTTCTACGACTCGCCGGCCGAGACCGTCCACTACTACATGTCGACGGGAACCTCCACCGCGTCGTCCGACATGGACTACTCCTCGCATACCGGGGATCGCGTCCTCGTCCGTCGTTTCAACGGCAATCCCAACAGCGAGGTCGCGGTCGGTTACGGCATGCTGCAGGACATCGACGGCAGCTCTCAGTATGCGTATCCCGACGGCGCGCGCGTCACACCGCTGTTTTCGTTCTGGGGCGATTTCGATTTCGACCCCGAGACGCCGCCCACTCTGTGGGGCGACTCGGACGGCAACGGTGCGCTGAGCGACGGTGAGATGCAGGCGCTCTATCAGGGGTCCTACTCGCACTCCTATGCGGGTCCATTCGGCTCGGTCAGCATCTCCGGCCTGGCACGCGGTGCGATGTATCTCAACAACGTGGCGGGCAGTCCATCCAACACGGAGGACGCGGACGGAGACGGCCAGCTCGACTACGGCGAGGATGTGAATCGCAACGGACGTCTCGACGTCAACTTGCTCGACTCGGCGATCACGCGCATCGATCTGAACGTGACGATGGTCGCGCAAAGGCAGGACAAGCAGGGCGCGGCCTTCATCCACAATTCTCCGTACAAGGAACACACGGTCCGCACGTCGGTCGATCCCCGCAACCTCGGCAAGCCGGTTGAGCGCGACTGCGCGGGCAACCCAGATCCGCCGACGGACGCGGTGGCCGCCGAGGAGGATTGCGGACGTGGCGTGTATGTGAGCTGGAACCAGTCGTCCGACGACGGCCTGAACGACAACGACGTGCTCTGGTACGAGATCTACCGTTCCACCAATGGCGGCACGCCGGCGTTCCACACCGTCGTGGCGGCGAATGGCGGCACCAACACCGCGGCGTGCGGCGGCAAGGATTACTGCTTCGTCGACGCGAACATCGAGCCCGGTGACACCTACATCTATTCGATCTACGCGGTGGACTGCGGCGATAACCACTCGACTGCCGTGACCACCGGTTCGACGACGCCCTCGCAGGAGCCCGTTCTGGAGCCGACAGATCTGACGGTCTGGGATTCCGGCTGTTACAAGAGTGCGCAGGACTTCGGCTCGATCACGCTTCGCTGGCACCGCTCGACGGGTTCCGGCGTGACTGAGTACTGGGTTTATCGATCCAACGGAAACGTCACGGACGAGATGATGTCGGTACCCATCGCCAAGATTTCGACCAGTCACGCGCAGCTCAACACGACCTGCTCGGCGGGAGCGACGTCGTACATCATGGCGGAATACCAGTGCCGCAACGCCAAGTACTATCGGTACAACGATTACTACGTCTGGCGCGACGAGCTCGACTCGCCGGGACGCAACGCGTCCTTGCCGCCCATCGATGGCGCGCAATTCGGCATCAAGACCGGCGGCTATAATCCGTCCTTCGACGAAAACAACATGATGCGTTACCAGTACGAAGTACGGGCCTACAACTCCAGCACCGAGTGCCTCTCCGATCCGCTCGATTACTTGAGCAACTGCGCTTACAACGAGGCCCAGTCCCTCAACTCCGAGGCGTCGAGCGACACGCCGAGTCGGTTCTCGCCCCCGTGGAATATCGAGATTCGCGACACGTCGCTCTACGACGGTTCCGACGTCGAGCCGGCGCTAACCGTTTCGTGGGACGCCTCGCCGAGCCAGTTTTGCGAAATCAGCGGCGCGGATGGGGATATTCCCGATCTGACGCGTTACTACGTCTACCGTTCCACAACCTATCTGGACTACGTGGTCGGAACCTGCCGTCTCCGCCACGCCTTGTTGAAAGAGGACGGCAGCGGCGTGATCGATGGGGGATTCCAGTTCTATTCCGCGGCGGGAATTCCCGCGAACGCCGTGGTGTTCAAGGGCGCGGCGGTCACGGCCGCGACGACGCTGAGCTACAGTTTCAAAGACCAGCAGTCGGCGCTTCAATCGGGGAATGCCTGGTACCTGAATATCGGCACCGAGGATCTCAAACCGGATACCGGGACGACGGTGGATTCGACCAACCACACGCTCAAGGTCATCGACCCGACGGTCGGCTATTGCTCGCCGTCCGAGTCGGTCTATGAGTACACGGTCGCCGCGGTCGCCACGAACGAAGGCGGAAACGGCGTTCCCCACCCGACGGATTGGTCCTTCGGTGCGGCATGCACCGAAAACGGCGTCTTCGACTGCGACTGCCCGGCGGTCATTCTGCCGCCATCCACTACCGAGTACTGCAACCTGCACGGCCCCATCACGGTCAACTGGACGTGGGATCAAGCACCGCCGTCGACTTCGACCATCAGACTGCTCGCCAAAGACGCGTTGAATCCGAATGCCGACTACTTCGTCGTCGACACCACGGTCTCCTGTACAGGCTCGAACTGTCTCGGCGACCACCAATACTCCGACCAGATCCCCGGCGTGACGTATGAGTACGCCGCCGAGGTGACGTGCCCTCTGCCCGAGGATTGCACGCGCATCGTCGACCTGAACCAGACCGAGGACGCAGGCTCGCCCTACGACTCGCACGTGTGCTTCAACAACGTGCCACCGGCGGGTTCGCCGTCGTGCCCGAGCGCCGTGGCGAACTGCGACACGGGCCTCACGTCGATCGAGCTGCGCGAGTGGCTCCAGAACTGCTCCACCACGGTGCAGACGAGCGAAAACGAGGTGTGGTGGAAGGTCGAGCGTTACTCCACCGACGATCCCAACGGCGCGTTCCCGACCAATCCCGAAAACGGCGATTGGGACGGCACCAAGTACACCGGTTACTGGCTGCGCGTCGGCGCGGGCGGCGCGTCCATCTGGCAGCCGTCCGGCTACGACTACTCGGCCTACGGCCTCGTCAACCTGCGCGGGCTGCTGAACCAGCAATACAGCGGCTCCGCGATGCGCTCGTACATGTTCTCGGAGTACCTGAACCCGACCCGCAAGTACAAATACGTCTTCACGATCATGGTCGAGCATCCGGCGGGCGGCGGGCACCCGAAACCCTCGTGCCAGCAGCCCTTCGGACCCAACGCCTACGGCACCGGCGGAGATCAGTGCGCGGGCGGTCTGTATCCGACGAACGACCCGTTCGTGGTCATCGTCGACTACATCAGCAAGGATCAGTGCTATCCGCCGACCGTCTCTCCGCAGGCCAGCAACGATGGCCCGGCGCTCAAGACCGCGGGTTATCCCTGGGAGACCGACACCTTCAACTGGACGGGCAACTGGGAGATTCTCGAAGAAGGCAGCAGCTTCGGCAAATATCGCCCATGGATGGGCCGCGAGTTCGTCTTCCTGCACTGGGAGCTCCACATCCACATCCCGTTGTCGTTTCTGGGCCTGCCCGACATCAACATCGACATCGTCTTCCACATCGGGTCCCACGTCTTCGAATACACGGCGGGCACCTACATCCGCACCGACTTCGACGGCCTGTTCGGTTCCGTCTTCCAGTGGCTCGCGGAGTGGCTCTTCGAGATCGGCTTCGACCTGTGCGACTGGTGTCTCGAAATCCTGCACGTCACGATCTTCTGCGTCACCGACTTCTGGTCGAGCTGTCACTCCGACCTGCTCCACCTGAAGCTGCTCAACATGCTGTGGTCGAACTTCAACACGGGCGTCTGCGCGGCGACCTCGCCGGGCGACAACCAGGAGATCGAAGGCGACATCATGATGCAGATGCACATGCGCACCGACTCGCAGGACATGCGTCTGAACCCGACGTTCCGCGGAAAGTTCCGGCCGTCCGACAACGGCTTCAACATGCTCCAGACCGAGCTCGACTTCCGCGACCCCAACGTGCTGCGTACGCGTGTGCAGTACACCTACGAGGAGGACGTCAAGGAGTTCACGACGGCGTCGCACACGATCACCAACGCCGAGGACGACGACTGGTGGTCGGTCTTCTATCTGATCTGCACCAACCATATGCCCACCTCGGCCTATTACAACGAGACCTTCGTCGCCATGTGGGCCAGGCCCGATAACGCGCAGACCTGGGACTGGTACAACCAGTGGTGGGTGAACCCGCCGCGCTTCACCTGGAGCACCTACGGGCGCACCACGGCGGGCATCGGTTCGATCGACATGTCGGGAACCATTCCGGCGGGTTGCTCGGGCTACTGCTCCAACACCGGCGGCGGCACGTACCGGTGCAACGACGGCGCGCCGCTCCGGTGCGTCGTGTACCAACAGGGCAAGGTCGGCGTTTGGGCGGATCCTTTCATCGACTTCGGCGATCAGGATTCGTACTACGACAACGTCCGGATCAACGCTTACTGCGGCAAGTGCCCGCCCGACAACATCGGCACGTGGCTCGCCACGGCGTTCACGCCGGAATCGCCGGAGGACATTCGGGTCACCAAGTTCGGCGATCTCTGATCGCGCGCATCGCTCACGCGGCGCCTCCTTCATGAATCACGTGGAGGAGGCGCCTTTTTTTGTACGGGCACCGTCGCAAATTGGGCGAATTTGGTGAAAAACGTCGGAAAAATACGTCCGGCGCAAAAAACCCCTTGAATTTTCGCCGGATTCCGCCGATTTTCGGAACGGACCCTTGGAGAACGGGCGAGGTGCGGCGACGGAACCGGCGCAGGGGGAAACGCGCGGTTCAAACGGTGGGTGGACCGGTCGCCAATACTTAAACCCGTTTTGGAACAACGTGGGGACAAGGTGCTCAAATTCAAGGGTTTTTTCGTTTAGCTGGGTCTGCGTGCGGAGGAAAAATCGGGCTTGACACTGACCGGTTTTTTCGTAATCATGCCGCATCGCCAGTGTGGGTAAGCCCGGTCGAATCTGAATGAGGAGCCTGCATGCTGTTTTCACGGGGGAAGAGCGTACTGGGCTTGGATATCGGCTCGAGTTCGATCAAGATTGCGGAACTCAAGGAAACCAAGACGGGCCTCCAACTCGCCAATTTCGGCGTCGAACCCCTCCCGCCCGAGTCCATCGTCGATTCGACGATCATGAACGCCCCCGCGGTCGTCGGTGCGATCCGCAAGCTCATCACGGCCAACCAGATCAAGACGCGCGACGTGGCGACCTCGGTGTCCGGCCACTCGGTCATCATCCGCAAGATCACGCTGCCCCTGATGACCGACGAGGAAATTGCGAGCAACATCCAGTGGGAAGCCGAGCAGTACATCCCCTTCGACATCAACGAAGTCAGCATCGACTACCAGCGCCTCGAGGCCGTCTCCGAGGACCAGGGCAGCCAGGACGTGCTGCTGGTCGCGGTCAAGAAGGAGATGGTCAACGACTACATGGCCGTGATCAACGAGGCGGGCCTGAACCCCGTGGTCATGGACGTGGACGCCTTCGCCGTCCAGAACATGTACGAGGTCAACTACGAGATGCAGCGCGGCAAGGTGATCGCGCTGGTCAACCTCGGCGCGGGCGTCATCAACATCAACATCGTGCGCAACGGCAACTCGGTGTTCACCCGCGACATGTCCATCGGCGGGAACCACTTCACCGAGGAGATCCAGAAGCAGCTCGGCGTGGGTCACGAGGAAGCCGAGCAGATCAAGGTCTCCGGCGGGCAGGGCGCGCAGGCCGATCAGATCAAGGGCATCATCGAGAACCTCAGTTCGGCGATCGCCCTGGAAACGCAGCGCAGCCTCGACTTCTTCATGGCCACCAGTTCGCTCGGCCATATCTCCAAGGTGTTCCTCTCGGGCGGCTGCGCCAAGAACGCGCGCATCACGCAGATCATCGAGAGCCAGATCGGGATTCCGGTCGAGGTGGTTGATCCCTTCAAGAACATCCAGATCAATCCGAACAAGTTCGACATGGACTTCATTCGGGACGTCGCGCCGGCGTGCGCGGTCGTCGTCGGGCTTGCGCTGCGAAGGACGGGCGACAAATGATCAAAGTCAACCTGCTTCCCGAGCAAAGGGCCAAGGGGAAGGGCCTCCGCAAAAAGGCCGGGGGCGCCGCGAAGCCGAAGATCGAGATCCCGGTCGCGTGGATCCTGATCGGCCTCGCCGCCGTGCTGGGAACCATGGTCGTGCTCGGCCTCGTCCAGTGGACGCGCGAGAAGAAGGCCGACTCGATCATGCAGGAGACGATGGCGGTCGACGCGCAGATCAAAAAGCTCGGCGGCGACATCCAGAAGCTCGAGGAATACAAGCGTCAGAAGGACGACCTCGAGAAGAAACTCAACGTCATCCTCCAGCTCAAGGTCGCGCAGAAGGGTCCCGTGCACGTGCTCGATCAGATCGCGAGCGCGGTGCCGCCCCGGCTGTGGATCCAGGAGTTCGCGGAAAACGGATCGTCGATGACGGTCGTGGGGACGACGACGGACCACCAGCAGATCTCGGCATTCATGGACAATCTGGAAAAGTCGCCGTTCTTCAGCGGCGTGGAGCTGACAAGCGCGATGATCGGCGCCGCCAAGGGCGCGACCCCGGCGAACGTGGACGCGGGCCAGACGCTCAAGAGCTTCCAGCTCAGCGCGGCGGTCCAGATTCCGAAAGACCTGAAGTGACGCGCGCGATGACGGGCCTTCTGAGGGCAAGGGGCTGATCGATGGCGAACTCGAAGAAGATTCTCATCGTCGTTTTCCTCGTGGCCGCGGTTTGCGCCGCGTATCTGTTTTTCTTTCTCCTGCCCAAGAACGACGAGATCAAGCAGCTCGAGGACACGCTCGACAAGCGTCAGGACGAGCTGGCCGAGAAGCAGCGCATCGCCAAGGACTTGGACATGTTCAACCGCCAGGTCACCGAATTGAACGAGCGCCTGCAGGAGTCGCTCAAGCAGCTTCCGGAAGACAAGGAAATCGCGGAAATCCTCCGCCTGCTGTCGCGTCTCGCCGGTATCTCCGGCATCGAGATGACGAATTTCACGGTGGGTGCCGAGGCTCCGAAGTCGATGTATTCCGAAGTGCCGATCGAGCTTCAACTCATCGGCGGCTTCCACAACATCGCGATCTTCTTCGACAAGATCGGCAAGCAGGAACGCATCATCAACATCTCCAACGTCAAGGTCGGGCAGCCCAAGGTCGTGAACGGCGAAACGGTCGTCACCACCACCTGCACGGCCACGGCGTTCCGGTTCATGGCGCAGCCGCCGCCTCCTCCTCCGGGCGAGGCCAAGAAGGCGCCCGAGGCCAAGAAAGAAGAAGAACCCAAACCCGGCGCCAAGAAGCCGGGTGCGAAATGAGCAACCACGGGCTGCCGGCCGGAACCACGGTTTCGGAACGCACGGAGTCGCCACGATGTCGTTGAGCGCGAAACAACGAAAGCACCTGGTCGCGACGACCCTGCTGGGTCTCGCCTGCCTCGGCCTTTGCGTCGTCGTCTCGGCGTGCGGCGGTTCGGATTCCGAGCCCGCGGACGATTCGGCCAAAGCCGCCGCGAAGGACGGCGGAAAGACCGAGACGAAGACCGCCGAGCCCGCGAAGCCCGAGTCCCTCCTCGACAAGGCGGAAGAGAAGATCGAGCAGGCCGTGGCGAAATCCGGTGAGATCAAGGTCGAGGACGTGCTCAAGAAGAGCGAGGAGGCCGAGAAGGGCCCGCTCGACGAGTACGCCTACGATCCCATCAACAAGGTCGATCCCTTCGCCGCCTCGACCACCGAGGCGGAACTGCCGGCATCGGGCGGCGCCGACGAAAACATCCTCACGAAATACGAGATCCGCTATTTCCGGCTGGTGGGCGTCGTGCACGACGAGGCCCAGCCCCGCGCCATTTTCGAGGACCCCAAAGGCAAGTCCTACGTCGTCGCGGTCGGCACGCCGATCGGACGCAACCTCGGCGTGATCGACGCGATCCTGAACGATTCGGTGATCGTGACCGAAAAGCGCGTCGTGCCCGGATCGGACGGCGTGATCGAGACGGTTCCCCTGAACATCAAGTTGCACCCCGAACGCGAGCAGGAAGGCACCGCCGCGTCGAAGTAAGGAGGGCTCGGATGCGTGGACCCCATCTGAATCGGATGACGCCGGCCTCGTGGATCGCCGCGATCCTGCTGGCCGCGTTTCTGTGCCCGGCCGTCGCCTCGGCGCAGGAAGAGGGCTACGTCCCGCTTTCGGGCGAGTTTGCCGAGAAGCAGTACTTCGGCAAGAAGATCACGATGGACTATCAGGACGCCGAGATCAAAAGCGTTCTGCGCGTGATCTCCGAGGTGTCGGGGATGAACATCGTGACCGGCGATGACGTCGTCGGCAAGGTCACGATCAAGCTGCAGAACGTGCCGTGGGACCAGGCGCTCGACGTCATCCTGCAGACCAAGAAGCTCGGCATGATCCAGGAAGGCAACATCATCCGGGTCGCGCCGCAGCAAACCCTGCAGGCCGAGAGCACGCAGAAGCTTGCCTCCGAGCAGTCCAAGCTCATGCTCGAGGAACTGCTGCTCGAGATGGTGCCGGTTTCCTACGCCAACGCCGACGACCTCGTGAACCCGCTGCGCACCGTGCTCTCCTCGCGCGGCTTCGTCGCCGTCGACAAGCGCACAAACGTCATCGTCATCAAGGACATCAAGCAGAATCTCGAACAGGCGAAAAAGCTGATCGTCAACCTCGACACGCAGACGCCGCAGGTCATGATTCAGGCGCGCATCGTCGAGGCGAACACCGACTTCACCCGCGAGCTGGGCGTCAAGTGGGGCGGTTACTACGTCGCCGACGCGGCCCACGGCAACTCCACGGGCATGACCTTCCCCAACAGCGTGCGCGTCACGGGCGCGAACGCGCTGGGCGAGTCCACGCAAAACACGACGACCGCGACGGTCGGCTCCTCGCGGGCCGGCTCGGCGATTTCGACCCTCAACAACGCGAACTACGTCGTGAACCTGCCGGCGCCCATCGGCCTCGGCGCGGGCGGCGGCGTGGGCATCACGATGGGCTCCATCAACGACGTCGTGGCCCTCGACCTGCAACTCTCGGCGATGGAAAACCGCGGTGAAGGTCGGGTCATCAGCCAGCCCAAGATCGTGACCCTCGACAACAAGAAGGCCAACATCACGTCGGGCGTGAGCATTCCGTTCCAGATCCGTCAGCAGGGCGAAACATCACTGTCGTTCATCGAGGCGAACCTCAACCTGATCGTCACGCCGCACGTCACCAACGACAAGAGCATCGTGATGGTCATCGAGATCGCGAAGAACGCGCCGAACACGTCGATCCCGACGTCCACGGGCGATCCGGCCATCGACAAAAAGGAAGCCAAGACCGAGACCCTCGTGCGCAACGGCGAGACCACCGTCATCGGCGGTATCTTCTCGTCCGAGGAAAGCCGCACCGAGCTGTCGGTTCCCTGGCTGTCCAAGATTCCGGTGCTCGGCTTCTTCTTCCGCGACCGCAAGCAGACGAACAAGCGGTCCGAGCTGTTGATCTTCATCACGCCGCGCATTGTCCAGGACAAGCCGGTCGTGTGACGAATCGGGCGGTCCGGCGCGACGCGCCGGGCGGCCTCGCGAGTGAAGCGTGAGATCTTTGACATGGAAAGGCGCTCCCCAACCGCACCTCGCTTGGTTTGACGCCGGGCCGCTGGAGCGGGCGCGAGATCATCTCGCGCGGGAGATTCGCCGGGAAGCCGCGGGCGGACGGGTCGTGATCGTCACGAGCCGAAACGTCCACCGGCTGTACCGCGAACGCTTTTTCGTTCCGCTCGCCCGGGCGCTCGACGCGCCCGAACCGGTTCGCCTGCCGGACGGCGAGGATCGAAAGGGCGTCGCCGAGTGGACTTCGATCTTTGAAAATCTGCTGGCCAATCGAATCGATCGTCGCGACGTGATCGTCGCGGTGGGCGGCGGCGTCCTCACCGACGTTGCGGGCTTCGCCGCGGCGACCTTCAAGCGCGGCCTCGCGTGGATCAGCGTGCCCACCACCCTCACGGGGCAGGTGGACGCCGCGATCGGCGGGAAGACCGCGGTGGATTTCGGCGCGGCGAAGAACATGATCGGGGCGTTCTGGCAACCGCGCGCGGTGGCGCTGATTCCGGCGTTTCTCGAAACGTTGCCGGATCGGGAGATCCGCTGCGGGCTCGCCGAGGTCGTCAAGACGGGCTTGGGGCTCGATGCGCGGTTCTTCCGCTGGATCGAGCGGCACGTCGACGATCTGCGAAATCGCGATCAAACCGCGCTCTCCCGCGTGGTGCGCGTGTGCGCAGCCGCGAAGCTGCGGGTCGTCGCCGACGATCCTCTGGATCAGGGCGGACGCGCCGTCCTGAATCTGGGTCACACCGTCGGGCACGCGGCCGAGGCCGCCGGAAATTTCCGGCGCTGGAACCACGGTGAGTGCGTGGCGACGGGGATGGTGGTGATGGCAAGGCTCGCCGAGCGACGGGGTTATTTGACCGTCGCGGCGCGAACGCGTTTGGAACGCTTGATCGACGAACTCGACCTGCTGCCGCGGCGTTTGCCGAAACCGGAAGAGGTCGAATCGTTCCTTATGCTCGACAAGAAGAAGATTGGCCGGCGGATTGTCGCCGTGATCCCGGGTCCGATCGGAGAATTCCGATTGGAACCGCTGGATCCGAGGGAGTTGGTGGAAGCTCGATACTGGTCCGGGTTCCGCAAGACCGGGAGGAAGGTCTCATGAGAAAGTGGTTCATTTTGGTCGCGTTCGCCATGGTTCTCGGTTCGCTCGCGATCGTGGCTTCGTGCGGCGAGACCGATCCGGCCCAAGCCCCGGCGGGTGCGGGGATCGAGTTTGTCGCTGAGACGGGCGATGGCGAGGCGGTGGTCTTCACGTTGGATTATGGGACTCACGAGATCTGTGGTATCGAAATCCCAGACTCCTGCCAGGAAGCGTTTTACGCCAGAATGGAGCAATACTGCGTCGAGCCACACATGCAAAGATATCCAGACAAGACGCAGGCCGTGGCTGAAGCAGAATGCAAAGATCGAACGGTGTGGTGCGATTATACGCTCACGCCGATCAGCGAAGGCAGTTCCGAAACGTTGGGCGCTTTGGCTGCGATTTTCGAGGAAGGGGAGTGCGGGTACTACGAGCAGATCCTCGTCGCGATCGTGAGTCGTTCGTCCGGTTCTTCGGCGAGTACAGACGTCGTCGCTGGAGTGCCGCTCAACGGCGTCGAAGTGCGTTGGGTGACACAGGGTCCGCTCTTCGAACTCTATGAGTTGTCGGATGTCCCGGGCGAAATCCCGCCACTCGCCAATCCCTATATGGATGAGACTGATGACCGGGGAATTACGGAACTGAAGGTCCGCTTCCCGCTTCCGATCGCGGCCGGTTCTCAGATCGATCGAATCGTGACGGTCGACATCGGCGTGGATGTGGCGTCTTACAAGTTTACGGTGACGACCGAAGAGGGCGACACCAGTACGGGCGACGACGACGACGCGACCGACGACGACGCGGGTTGATCGCTCGATAGACTCGAAAACACGGCGGGCGCCCCTCGGGGCGCCCGTTGACGTTGGAGGCCGATCATCGTCGGCCCGTTACTTCTCATTCTCCTTCGCGGTCCATCGCCGCCGGGCGTCCTCCAGCCGGTCCAGTGTGCCGACGTCCGAACTGAATCCCCGGACCACGTAGCCGCCGACGGACAGGCCCGCGGCGATCGCGGCCGCGATGGCGTCCGTCAGGTAGAATTCGCCGTTCGCGCTCGGCGCGAGGTCGGAGATGAAGTCGAAGACGCGGGCATCGAGCAGGCAGATCCCGCGTTTGTTCAAATTCGTCGTGCTCGTTCCCTTCGGCGGCTTCTCGATGATGCGTTCGACGCGCCCGTCGCCGTTCAGATACACCGCCGCGCCTTCCCACGGATCGTCGATCTCGTCGCACATGATCGACCAGTCGAACCCGCCGTCGAGATGAAACTCCAAAAACTCGGTGTAGTTGCGCGCGTCGAGCACGAAGATGTCGCCGTACGCGAGAAAAAACGGCGTCGTCTGAACAGACATTTCCGCCTGGGCGAGCGCGTGCGCGGTGCCTTTTGCCTCGCCCTGACGCACGAAACTCGTCGCCACGTCCCAGCGCTCGCCGTCGGCGAAGTACGCCTCGACCTTCGCGGCGAGCCAGCCCGTCACGAAGACGACGTTGTCCACGCCCGCGGAGACGAACCCTCGCAGCACGTGTTCCGCAAGGGGCCAAGGGCCCACGCTGACGAGCGCCTTGGGGATCGCCTTTGTCAGCGGACGCAGACGCGTCCCCGGTCCAGCCGCCAGAATGACCCCGTCCATCGGCGCGTGTCCGTCCTTTCAAGTCTCAATGAAACGGAAATTGCCGTTTGATTCTTATACCACATCGCGACGTTCCGAGAACCCGTTGGACACTCACCGGCGCTTGCGTTGCGCCGATCACTTTCGGCCGCCGCGCGCGCGGTCTAAGATCGAAGGGAATCGCAACGCGGGATCGGCGGGCCGGTGTCGATTGGAATCCAAAACCTCTGGCGGATGGGCTACGGCACGCTGGGCTGGCACGTGGCAGGGCGGCGGCGTCCGCTGAACGTCATGCTGTCGCTCACCGACCGCTGCACCTACCTGTGCAACTACTGCCAGATTCCGCTGCGCAAGAGCCGCGAGATGACGCTCGAAGAGCTTCGCACGCTCTTCGGCCAGATGCGCGAGGCGGGCGTGGCGCGCCTTGGCCTGTGGGGCGGTGAGCCGCTGGTGCGCAAGGACATCGCCGAGATCCTTCGAAGCGCGAAGGAGCACGGATTCTACATCAGCGTGGACACCAACGGGCAACTCGCGTCGAAGCGTCTAGACGCGGTGCCGTACGCGGATCACTTCGTCGTCTCGCTCGACGGTCGCGAGGACGCGCACGACCGCAACCGCGTCGCCGGCGCGCACGCGGGCGCGATCGAGGGAATCCGCCTGCTCGCCGGCCGCACGCGGCTGTGGACGATCACCGTGCTCACGCGACACAACCTCGGCGACATCGACTATGTGCTCGATCTCGCGCGCACGCACGGCTTTTTGGCCACGTTTCAGGTGCTGCACCACAACGAGGTGCTCGGGTACAACTCGGGCGATCTCGCGCCCGCGGACGACGATCTGCGCGGCGCGGTGGCGCGCCTGATCGACGCCAAGGAGCGCGGCGCGCCGATCGCGAACACGGCGCACTACCTGCGCTACCTGCGCGCGTGGCCCGACTACGCGAAGCCCATGAGCCGCGAGCGCGTCGGCTGGCTGCCGTGCGTCGCGGGGGATCTGTTCGCGAACATCGACACCAACGGCGACCTGTACCCCTGCTCGCTCACCGTGGGGCTGGTCCCGAAAAAGAACGTGCTCGAAGTGGGTTTCGCCGAGGCATTCCGCGCGACCTCGCGCATGGGCTGCGAGTCGTGCGATGCGTCGTGCTACGTGGAATACAACCACCTGCACGCGCTGCACCCCGGCGCGATCGCCGATTTCACCGGCGCGGTGGCGCTCAGGAAGACGGCCCCGGCGGCGCCATGACGCCAGCCAGCCGCGCCACGCACGCGGCCGGCAACTCGATCTCATCCCCGTCCCACGGCCGCTCCAGGGCGCGCACAGCCTCCGGATGCGCGAAATCGTTGCGCAGGTCGGGATGCGGCGCTGAGAGAATTTCGATCGAAGTCCAGCGCACTCCCGGCGCGTCGACGCGCACGCGCACCGGACCGTGCCAGCGCCGCTGCGCCACCACCGCACCGATGGCGTCGCCGTCGCGCGCGGCCCACGCCTCGACGGTCGGGATTGCGCCGGTCGGCGGGATCGCGCCCAGTTTGCGCGTCGAGAACGTCGGGCCGATCGGCGTGACCGCGAGGCGTTCGCCGCGCAGCGCGGCGGCGAACATGCGCATGACGTGCCAGAGCGGGGTGACGACGACGCGCGACGCGTCCGCGCGAATGAGGCCGAGCACGTTGATCGCCTGGGCGAGATTGGCCATGCCCACGACCTCGGCGTGCTCGACGATGGCGCCCGCCATGCCCGCGAGCGCCACGGCGTCGCGCATGCGCCACCACGTCTTGTAGGTCTGCAAGACCCACCACCACAGGTTCCACTCGTCGAGCGCGATGCGCACGCGCCCGGCGAGGCCCGCGTCGCGGATCTGCGCGGCGACGAAGCGGATCTTGCGGGCGACCTCGACGCCCGCCGCGCACAGGCTCGCGTGGTTAGCCGCGCCGCCGCCGATGGGCCGCGCGAGGTAGAGCGGATTGTTCATGCTCGGCAGGTAGACGTGCAGCGCCAGATACGCCATGCGCTCGCCGACTTCGCCGAGAACGACCGGGTTCCATTCGGGCCACAGATCGCACGTGCCCACCGCCACGGGCGTGATGGATGCATCCGCCTCGCTCATCGCGGCGTGGAATTCGCGGTAGCGCCCGGCATAGGTCTTCGCGTCGCAGTGCCCGATCGACCAGAAGCCGTAGGTCTCGTTGCCGATGCCCCACACGCGCACGCCGAGCGGATCGGTCGCGCCGTTTCGCGCGCGTTGCTCCGCCTCGGGGCCACGTGTTTGATTGCAGTACGCAACCCAATCGGCGGCTTCGCGCGGCGTGCCGCTGCCGAGGTTAATGTTGATGTAGGGCTCCGCGCCGAGATCGCGGCACAGCGCGACGAACTCGTGCGTGCCGAAAAGGTTGGGATCCTTCGGGCCGAGCAGCGGGCCGTAGCGCCCCCAGTATTTGTTGGGGCGCACGGGGCGATTCGACCCGACGCCGTCGCGCCAATGGTAGCCATCGGCGAAGAGTCCGCCGGGCCAACGCAGGATCGGCACGCCCATCTCGCGCATCCGGCGCACGATCTCGTCGCGCGGTCGTCCGGCGGCGTCGAGCAGGCCGCCGCGATACAGGCACGCGCCCAGGTTCTCGAGGAAATGGCCGAAGAGCCACGGCGAAATCGCGGGGCCGGGCGACTGTGGATCGATGCGAAGAGTGGCAAGCATGGCGGGCTCCGATGCGCGGCCATGATACGACCGGATGGAGGGAGGTCAACGCGACGCGAACGCTCAGACCTGCAGCGACTCGACAATGCGGCGGTACGACGCGTAGCGATCCGGCGCGAGACGGCCGTCCTTGACGGCGCGTGCGACGGCGCAGTTCGGCTCGCCCGCGTGCAGGCAATCGCGGTAGCGGCATTCGGCGGCGATCGCGGCGATGTCGGCGAAGGCGCGCACGACGTGCGTGGGCTCGACGCCGATGAGACTGAACTGACGCACCCCCGGCGTGTCGATCACGAAACCGTCGCCGAAGGGGTACGCGCGCGCGGTGGTGGTGGTCTGGCGGCCACGACCGGTGGTCGCGTTCATTTCCCCCACGACGATCGCGGACTCGGGCAGCAGGCGGGCCAGAATCGACGACTTACCCACGCCCGAGTGGCCGGAGAGCACGCTTGTGCCTTCGCGCATCAGCGCTGCGAGATCGTCCAGACCATCGCCGTGCGTCGCCGACACGCACACCACATCAACACCGTATGCTTCGTGGCGGCGGGCGAGGTCGATGACGCCCGGCTCGGCGCGGTCGATCTTGTTGAGCACGAGCACGAGCGGCAGCCCCATCACGGCGGCGAAGACCTGATAGCGGTCGGTGAAGCCGTCGCGATAGGGCGGGTCCGCGGCGGACTGCACGAGCACCACGCGATCGATGTTGGCGGCGAGGATCTGCGAGCGGGTCAGGTCGGCGCGGGCGAGCACGGCGAGGCGCGGCCGGATCTCGCGCACGAACTCGTCATCGCACACCACGATGTCGCCGGCGACCGCGGACAGATGTCGCGGAATCGGAAGGCGCACGGGCGCCTCCTGCTCGAAACGCACCAGGCACTGAATGCCGTAATTGGCGAGAACGCGTCCGGTTCGGGTGGGTTCGGAATCGACGGGTTCGGCACGGCGGCGCTTGCCCGCGCGGACGCCGCGATCATCGATCCGATCGACGAATTCGCCCGTGGGCTTTCGCGACCGTCCGCCCAACTACTCCGACCCGATTCCGGTGAGGCCGTACAGGTCCGCGAACTTCGTCATCCAGCCCATGACCTGCATGTCGCTGTCCATGTCCTGTCCGAGGTTGACCGTGGAGAACTCGTAGTAGGACGTGTCGCCCTCAACCCGGGCCAGTTTCTTCTTCTGCTCGTCGATCTTCTCAACGAAGGTGCGGTAGCGGTTCAGCGTCGCGGGGCTCTGCGCGAACGCCTCTTCGACGGGCTTTCCCTTCGCCTCGTCCTCGATCTTTTTCTTTTCGCCCTCGAAGAAGTCGATACGCCGCACGATGGCGTCGCGCTCGGACCGGTTCACGAATTTGAACTCGCCCTTCTTCGGCACGATGCGCAGCACGCCGACCTCGCGCCCGCGCGCGGGCACCTGCAGCACCGGCACGCCGGCCATGTCCTGCACATCCTGGCTGAAGATGCCGCTGTGATTGCCCGCGAGCACGAACGCGACGCCCTTCACCTTGTCGGCGAATTTGCGCGTCTCGTCCTTGTTCAGGTGCGCGAGCGCGACGACGAAGTCGGCCTTGCCCTTGAGTTCGGAGACCGCGGCGACGGCCGCCTCGATCGGGTCTTGGACCTCGTACCCCTGCGTATTCACCTTGATGCCGCGATAAATGAGGTCGCGCGACACGACGCCGAACAGGCCCACGCGGTAGCCGCCCGCCGAAACGACGATCGTCGTCGGTCCCACGGGTTTGCCGGATTTTTGATCGATCAGGTTCGCGGCAAGCCACGGGTACTTCGAGCGCTCGACCTGCTTCGCGAATTCCTCGCCGCCGAGGGCAAATTCCAGCGCGCCGGGCGCGGCCCCCGTGATCTTCATGTGGTTCATGACGTCGATGAAGAGGTTTGCGCGCGAGCGCTCCTGCGACAACTCGGCGGGGCCATAGCTCGGGTGTTCGTGAAACTGGTTGCCCACGTCCACGATGAGGAGGTCCGACGCCTTCTCGCGCAGCTTCGACGCGTAGAACGCGCGCTTGGCGAGGCCGCCCGACGGGTTCGCCTTGCAGCCGCACGGGGCGTATTCGCCGCGCACGTCGCCGCTGATCATGATCGTCACCGCGCCGCCCTCCTGCGCGTTCGAGGGCCCGCACGACGCGGCGAGCGCGACCAGCAAGCCCGCCGCGACGAGCGACGCAACCCGGGACATTCTCATTTTCCCTTCTCCCGGCCTGCCGCGAGGCCATTTTGAAGCCGCTCATGATAGGGAAAGTCCAGCCGCGTTGGCAACAACGCAAAGCCCACCGGCATGCGCGTGCACGCATTCGCCATCGCCGTCTCGATCTCCCACGCGGGAAAAAACGTCTTGGTCGCGGGATCGACGATCGGCAGCGCGAAGATCCACTTCTTGCCGTCGGCGTTGAGTTTTTGCGCCTCGATGTTGAGCCGCTCGAGCGCCTTCGGCCGATCCTGCGCGAGCAGCCCCTGCGCCGCCGCGAGTTCGCGCCACGGGGCGCGCACGACAAAGCCGTCCACACCGGTCGCGGCCAGCAGCGCCGCGTCCTGCGAACGGCGCGCCAGCGCGTCCGCGGGCGCGAGCAGCGAGAGCGCGTCGATCTCGATGAAGACCGGCAGCCCCGGCCGCGCGGCCTTGATCGCTTCGACGAGTCGGCGCACCACCACCGCCGCGCGCGCCGCCTTGACCTCGGCGAAGCGCGCGTAGGGTTCCGTCAGCTCAACTTCGGACGTTCCGTCCGTGCGCACAGCGAGCGCGCCGAAAAACTCGCGCGGCTCGTAGGTGAGCTGCGTCGCGGCGGTGAACGCGGCGAGCGCCGCCGGGCTCAGGCTCTCGGTTTCGCGCGAGGCGAGATCGGTCAGGATCACGCCGTCGACCGACGACGCGGCGAGATCGGCGGCGAGTGCCGCGAGCGCGTCCACGGCCTCGTCGTTGAAAAGGTCGAGACGCGATCCCGCGCGCGGCTCCTTCGCTTCGGCGTCCCACGCGCGGTCGGCCCATTCGGGTTTCGAGGCCGTCCACCACGGCGCAACGCCCACGGGCAGCGTCGCCAGCAGGCGCACCCGCGCCGAGCGCGCCGCGAGGCCCGCGCTCGACATCACGTCGGCCACCTGCGGGGCGTGCGTCGTGCGGAAATAGGCGCCCTCGCGTACCACGGGCTGCCCCGCCAGCGCATGCATCCCAACGCCGGGCCGCGTCGTCGCCGCGACGACCATCGTGTTCAGTCCCGCCGCCGCGAGCTGACCCGCCGCGCGCTTCGCCGTGTCCTCCGTCGCGAACGGCAACTCGTCGGCCCACGTCGCGAGATGGCGGATCGGATCGAGGCGCATTTCGGGCCGCGCGGCGGTGAGCGTGTGGCCGACCTTGGCCGTGCATTCGGCGAGCCGCGCCTTGGCGTCGCGCGCGTTGGTGCCCAGTGGGAATCGTTGCAGGTACAGCGCGTGCCAGCCTCCGCCGCGCTCGCAGTCGCCTTCGACGCGCCACGACTCGGCGGTCTTGTAGATCGCGTCCCGGGCGAAGGGCGACTCGGGATAGTTCGCGACGATGCGCGCAAACTTGTCGCGCGCTTCGTCGTACGCCTTCGCGTAATACGCGCGCACGCCGGCCTGATAGAGCGCGGCGGGGTCCTCGGCCGGCGCCGGCGCGGACGTCGGCGCGGGCGTCGCTTGCTGCGCGGAGATCGGCGTCGCGAACGCGGCAACGAGCAGGATGATCGTCAGAAAGCGGCGGGGCATGGCGGCGATGTTCCCACGAATGCGCCGATTCGCCAACGAGTTGGTCGCGGGGGTGGGTCAGTCAGCGCGCGGTCCTTCTGACCGAGGCAAAGTGGAGCAGAAAGCCTGCCCCGAGCGAAGCCCGCGGTGAGCGGAGTTGAGCCGGCGACGGTAATCCATTTCGGAGCCGAAAATAGTTCTTGACAAATATTTTAGTGACCCGCATGATCCATATCATGTCTGACTGCATGAAACCAAAAACGAATTCGAAGTCGATAGCCGAAGTCGAGTTTCGCTCCCCGACATGGACGAACGCCATGACTGGTTATTCCGCGCGCATTCTTCGTTGGCCCAAATCGACTTCGCGAACCGCTCACCCGAGCGACTCTCTCGCAGCCGCCGTAGCCGCTCTCGCCGAACTCGCGCGACGACCTTTCAAAAAGGGTTCGACTTCAGGGCGCGCGTCCATTCTGGCCATCGGTCTCGCGGTCTTCGCGCTCGCTGGCCTTCTTTCCCGCTCCGCCATCGCTCAAGAGCTCGATCGCGATTCCGCGCTTTATGCCGTTGAACATTGGAATAGTACTTGTTGCAATACTACCGAGTGCAAAACAGTCGAGTCTTGGTCTGAAATGGCTTCCGGGTGGTATAATGAAATTCGAAGCTTGGCCAATCACGGCAGCTTGGCATTCAAAGACAATTCACAGTATTACGTTGACGGGTCCTTGAAGCAAGACTGGTTCACCGACGAGGACCGCACCGCTTACGGAAATGACGTTAATTACATCGATAAATTTGACGCTGCCATTGTTGCGTTTCACGGCCATGTCGACGACGGGGCGGGAAATTGGCGTGGCTCGATGCGCGTGAAAAACGTTGACGATGAGTGCTTGCTTGAACCTGCGGAAATGCAATTAGGCGATGGTGATATGGAAAATCTTGTCATGTCGTCATGTCACTCTGGAACAAAATCAACTTTTGACTATTGGTCGAGCGGCTTTCGATGGGCGTTTTCCGGCGGATTACAGGAAGTGAACGGCTTCCACGGACTCATGTGGATTTCGACCGGATATACAGATGAATACGCCGATTTTGCCAGCGACGGATTCGATACAAACGTCGCGAGTGCTTGGCTGGACAATTTGTACAAATATCGTAGCGGAATCGATTCTCAGTGTCCTGTTTCTTTCGCTGGGGGCTCCACGCTCTGGGAGGGGTTGGGATACCTGACCGGATATGATTATACCGACTGGGGTTCTGACCCGGACGGATCGACATATTGGTCACGGACCGGAATCGCGGGTTGCAACCCCGAAGACGCGCCCGCGTGGTGAGACACGATGAAGGAGCCGACGATGGAATATTTGGATAAACGCATTGCTTGTGGTCGGGTTGAAACGGATTCCAATTCCTGTATTGTAAAATTACTCTGCTTGGTCTTGTTTTCTCTGCTTGTCTTCGGAGCGTTTTCAACGCCAGCCATGGGATCTGGTATTAGCGAAACAGACGACGATTCATTTTCTGACTTATTCAGCGAAATATTTGAAAAGACCTCGTCAGAAACGGCTCGTTTGCGCGACGCGATGGAGTCACCTGATTCACCAATGGGGAGCTCTGGCCTGTTTTCCAGAAATACCTGCGAAATGCTTTCCGAGGAATTTGACATCGTAGATTTGGAACGTATCTATGGCCGCGAAAGATTTCGATATCGCACAGAAAAGCGACTTTCGAAATGCGATGTTCTCCGAGGTTACTTTAGACTCATCGACCAATCCACTGACGTATCAAACATCGCCGAAGATCGACGAGCTATTTCCATTAACGACTATCGCGCATTTGACCATAATGGCCTGAATGACATTATTCTTAAATTTGGCTTGTCCGAGGAAGATTTCGATGTGATTATTTATGATTTGGTGACGTTGGAATCAGGGGTTGACGAAATAGTCGAATTTCGATCATTCTACGAGTATATGGTCACGGTGCCGCGAATCTACAATAGATTATTGCCCGTTCCAGACAGCTACATGCGATTCGCGTTTGACGACAGCAACAGGCTGAAACGAGCGTTAGTGAAATGGCCAAGCATTCAGATTGATTTTGGCGGTTATGCGAAATCGGACATCGAAATTGCGAGTGAAATATATGCATCGGTCATGGCATTTATGCCTAAGCCGGAGTTTAGTGAGATTAGAATTGAATCCATTATCGCGGAATCGATCTGCGGTGGAGCTTCGAATTATTATCCAGCGTTCAGAGTGGCAGTCGTGCAAAAAGGAAGCGCCGGTGTAGAATTCGATGTTGGTTATTATGATGAGACAGAAGACATTCAATGCGGAGACAGTTTATGAAAGCGAAAAGCGTAACAATGGCAAAAACCCTAATTGTACTATTCGCTTTCGTGCTTTTTGGCAGTTGCACCCAGAAAGATGAGGCCGACGACGACAACGGCGCGTGCGTTCCTTTAGGCCATTACCCTGACTCTTCGGAGTGGCCATATTTCAGTGAGTGCATGGAAAAGTCCGGCAGCATGGAAAAATCCGATGAGGGAAGTCCGTTTCCGTGCTCCGAGGAATTCGTTCTATTGTCTTGGGATGGAAATTCTATTTCGATTCGGCATGACTGTATACCCGGACAGTGCGGATGGAAGTTTGAGCACGAATTTCTCATTGATGACAGCACCATCACGTTGATTGAGAGAGACACCTCTACCGAGGTCGCGGGATGCAGTTGCAAATTTCGGGGAGCGTTTCACGAAAGTGTTGAGGCGGGAGTCTACGAATTTCGAATCATTGCTGATGCCGCCGCTTGGGGAGGCGAAGTCGCGACACGCCTCTCCGAACCGATCGAACTCACGGCATCGGAATCCGCGGAGTACTGCTTTCACATCGAGTATTGAGCGGAGTATCGGACGCGCACCGTTTCACCCGCCGCCCAGATAGGCGGTGCGGACGTTTTCGTCGGCGAGGAGCTGCGCCGACGGCCCTTCGAGCGTGATGCGGCCCGTCTCCATCACGTATCCCCGCTGCGCCAGATGCAGCGCGGCCTGCGCGTTTTGCTCGACCAGCAGGATCGTGACGCCCGACGCGGCGAGCTCGGCGATAACGCGGAAGATCTGCGCGACGATGAGCGGCGCGAGGCCGAGCGACGGTTCGTCGAGCAGCAGCAGGCGCGGTTTGGCCATGAGACCGCGCCCCACGGCCAGCATCTGCTGTTCGCCGCCCGAGAGCGTGCCCGCGGTCTGGCGGCGGCGCTCGGCCAGCACGGGGAAGAGGGCGAAGACGCGGTCGAGATCGGCGCGGATGCCCGCCGCGTCGCGCCGCGTGTACGCGCCCATGTCGAGGTTTTCGGCCACGGTCATCTTGGGGAACACGCGCCGCCCCTCGGGCACCTGCACGAGGCCCATGGCCACGATTTCGTGCTCGGGCGCGCGCGTAATGTCGCGGTCCTCGAAGACGATGCGCCCCGCGCCCGCGCGGATCAGGCCCGACACGCACTTGAGCGTCGTCGATTTGCCCGCGCCCTTCGACTTCATCCTCGGGGTGCGTCTGCGCAAGGACCCGGACGTGGCGGATCTGCCGCACATGACGCGCGAGTTCGACGAGATTGCGCCGGGCCTCGGCGTCGCGGAACGCACGTTGTCGGGCAAGCGCTACGTCGTCTGCTTCAACGCTGGAACTCAGGCCGCTGTTTCATCACAACGACGACACGCGGATCGGCCACATCGTCGCGTGCTTCCTCGCGCTGCGTTTGGAGGTCGATCTGCAGCGGCGGCTCGACGAGAAGAACATCGACACGTCGTAGCCGACGCTGATGCGGGAACTTGCGCGCGTGCAGGTCGTTCACCTCGAACTGGACGGGAAGGCGCGGCTCCCGCGGACGGACCTCGCCGGGTCCGCGCACGAGGCCATCGCCGCCGCGGGGATGCGTCCCCCGCCGCCCGTCACCTTGATGAAAGTATCCGAAACGTAGTGCCTAACCCGAGAGGTGTGCGCATAAGTACCTGAAATGGCGACGGATTCAAAATTTCACTGTCGAAAATGAGTTCGGGACGGCACGGAAAGGATGCTTGAAGTCACAGAGGTTGCTTTCGAAGGTGCACACTGGAAGCAGGTGACAGGCAATCTTTGGTAGAAGAGTGAAGGTCAAGACCTTCCCGGACCGTTTGAAATTACCAATCTGAGGACCAATACCTCGCTCGCTCCGGCGCGCGTCTTTCGACCTCACTCGGTCACAAAATCATGGGCGGGGGCGCCCGCGCCACACGACGCGACCGTTTTTACGCTCTTCGCTTTACTCACGCTTCGCGGCAAGATCCTTCACTTCGTTCAGGATGACAAGAGCGATCGGACGCTTCGCGCTGCTCGGATCAGGACTCGCATCGCTGCGCGCTGCATGTCCCCGGTCGTTGCTCAAAGCGCGTAAACGCGACAACATTGCCGCGCTCATGAAACGCCTCGTCGCACGCCGCCTGCTGCTCCTCATCCCCACCGCGTGGGGCGTGGCAACCCTCGTCTTTTTCCTGATTCACATGATCCCTGGCGACCCGGTCGAGGTCATGCTCGGCGAGACCGCCGCCGCCGCGGACAAGGATCTCCTGCGCACGCAGCTCGGGCTGAACGACCCCATGCCCGTGCAGTACGGCCGTTTTCTGACGGGCGTCGTGCGCGCCGATCTGGGTGAGAGTTTCTTCTACCGGGCACCCGTCGCAAGCATCATCGGCGCGCGGTGGACGGCCACGGCCAAACTCGCCGTCGCCGCGCTGCTGATCGCCATCGTGATCGCCCTGCCCGCCGGCATCTTCGCGGCGGTGCGTCACCGGACGTTTTTCGATCGCGCGACCATGATCGGCGCGCTCGTCGGCGTCGCCATGCCCAACTTCTGGCTCGGGCCGCTGCTGATCCTGATCTTCTCGATCGGTCTCGGCTGGTTGCCGGTGTCGGGCGACGAGAGCGCGGCGTCGATCGTGCTTCCCGCACTCACGCTGGGCCTCGGCATGGCGGCGATGCTCTCGCGCATGACGCGCTCGTCGATGCTCGAAGCGATGAACGAGGACTACGTCATGACCGCGCGCGCCAAGGGGTTGCCCGAGCGGACGGTGATCCTCAAACACGTGTTGCGCAACGCGCTGCTGCCGGTCATCACGATCCTCGGATTACAGGTCGGCGCGCTGCTGTCCGGCGCGATCATCACCGAAACGGTCTTCGCGTGGCCGGGGCTCGGCACGTTGCTCGTCGGCGCGATTCAGGCCCGCGACTACCCCGTGGTGCAGGGATGCGTGCTCGTCATCAGTGCGTCGTACGTCGTCGTCAATCTGCTCGTCGATCTCGCGTACGCCGTGGTCGATCCGCGGGTGCGTCTGGAGGGGCGATGAAGCGAAGCATGGCGGCGGTAATCGGACTCGCCCTGCTCGCGCTCCTCGCGCTGGCGGCCGTCCTTGCGCCGTTTGTCGCGCCGCACGCGCCGACCGCCATCAACCTCGACGCGGCTCTGTGCGTTCCCGGGGCCGGGCACCTGCTCGGTTGCGACGAACTGGGGCGCGACGTGTGGTCGCGACTGCTGTGGGGATCGCGCGCGTCGATGGCGGTGGGCATCTGCGCGGTGCTCGTGTCGATGACGATCGGCGTGTTGGTCGGCGCGGTCGCGGGGTACGCGGGCGGCGTCGTGGACGCGATCGTCATGCGCGGCATCGACATCCTGCTGGCCTTCCCCGGCATCCTGCTCGCGATCGCGGTGGCGGGCGTACTGGGGCCGTCGTTCGTCAACGTCATCATCGCGCTTTCCGTCTTGGGCTGGGTCGGTTACGCGCGGCTCGTGCGCGGGCAGGTGCTGTCGATCCGCGAGCGAGACTTCGTGCTGTCGGCGAGGTCAATCGGCGCATCGCCGTGGCGCATCGTGTGGCGGCATGTGTTGCCCGAGGTCGCCGCGCCGGTGGTCGTACAGGCGACCTTCGGTGTCGCGGGGGCGATCCTCGCCGAGGCGTCGCTGTCGTTCCTCGGGCTCGGCCCGCAGGACGTGCCCACGTGGGGCGCGATGCTCGCCGAGGGGCTCGACTACCTACTCACCGCCCCGAATCTGTCCGTATGGCCGGGCCTCGCGGTGCTCGTCACCGTGCTCGCGTTCAACATCGCCGGCGACGGTCTGCGCGACGCGTTGGATGTGAAGGCGGCGTAAGGGGAGGACGCCGATTGGCATTTCATCGACAAATCGTGACTTCGGCTCGCGAGTCCTTACGCGCGCTCCAGTTCGGTGCCGACCCGCAACCGTTCGAGATACCCCGCATAGCCGTACAGCCGGTCGCGGCGTCGACCGGTCTGCTCCGCCAGGATCCCCGCGTCCACGAGCGTGGCGATCGCCCGGGCGGCCGTCGGTTTCGTCGTCCCCAGAAGGTCGACGACGAGCGCGGTCGTGAGTACCGGGTGATCGGGAAGCATCTCGAATAGCCGGGCGCTCGCCGCACCCGCTCCGGGCGACTCGAGCGCGCGCAGCCGATCGCGCGCGATGAGTTCGTGCAGGTCGCGCGCCGTCGCCACGGCTTCGTCGGCGATCGCGCGGACACCTTCCAAAAAGAAGGCGATCCATCCCTCAAAGTCGCCGTCCGCGCGAACGGCGTCGAGCCGTCGGTAGTACTCGACGCGATTCCGCTTGAAGTGGAGGCTGAGATACAGCAGGGGTTGCGTGAGAATGCCCCAGTGCTCCAGCAGCAGCGACACGAGGAGACGGCCGATCCGTCCATTCCCGTCGAGATAAGGGTGGATGGACTCGAATTGAACGTGGACGAGTCCCGCGCGCACCAATGCGGGGATTGGGCTTTCGGAATGGATGAAGTTTTCGAGGTCGGCGAGCAGCGACCCGACGAGGTTCGGCGGCGGGGGCACGTACGCCGCATTGCCCGGGCGTGTGCCCCCGATCCAGTTCTGGCTTCGGCGTATGTGCCCCGGCGACTTGGCCTGCCCACGGGCTCCGGCCAAGAGGCGGCGATGCGTCTCGTTCAACAATCGCGTGGAAATCGGCAATCCCCGGGGATGGCGAATCTGTTCGCGCGCGTACTCGACCGCATCGAGATACGAACAGACCTCGCCGACGTCGAGCGGCGCGGCCTCCGCGCTTCCCGTCGCTTCGAACGTGAGCAGATCCATGAGCGTGGTCTGCGTGCCCTCGATCTGCGTCGAAACCACCGCCTCTTTTCGGACAAAAGAATAGAGGAACCAGTTCATCGACGGAACAAGGCCACCGACCAAATCCAGATTTGCGAGCGCGCTCGTGGCGTCGTCGAGCAACCGAATCGTCGGCGCGTCGAGATCGAGCGGGGGATCGCTCGGCGGCAGGGACGCGGGCACGAACGCCCTGACCGTCTCCCCCGCGAGCGAACTGGACTCGTATCGCCCGGTGACGCGTTTCATGTCCCGACTCCTTCCTGGTAAAGGATTCTTTCCCAACTCGAGTCGTTAGTAAAGACTTCTTTACTAACGACGATTTCGGTGCCGCGCGTGGGTGCCCGGCCTATCGCCTCGGCCTCTGGTCCCGCCGCCGCCGGGCCGCGTATAATCCGCCCTCGTTCGCCAAGGATCGCGGCACCTTTTCGGCAGGGAGAACCGGCGTGAGAGGACAGTCCAAAAAACAAACCGCACTCTGGGTTTTCGCGGCGACCCTGGTCGTCGCAGGGCTTTCGTGGGCGGGCGAACTCGAACCGCCGCTCGGCATGATCGCCCGCAGGCTCGTTCCCGATGCGATGATGCGCATTCCGCAGCTCATCCCCGCGTTTGAACAAAAAGACGGCTCGTGGATGGTCCCGGTCATGATCCGCACGAGCGGCGATGCCGACCTGCTCGAAGACGAACTGCGCGAAGCCGGCGTTGCCGTCGGGCGCGCGGTCGGACCGGTCGTGACGGCGACCGTCGATTCGCGGTTGCTGGAGGATGTCTCCGCGCGGCCGGACGTCGCCATGGTCGAACTCGCGTGGCCGGTGCGCCCTCTGCTCGACATCTCCGCGCCGCTGATCGAGGCCGACCGCGTGTGGGAGGAGTTCGCCCTGCGCGGCGAGGGCGCGGTGGTGGGCGTGGTCGATACCGGTACGGCGTGGAATCACCCCGACTTCTACGATCCCGACAACGGCGAGAGCCGCATCGAATGGCTGTGGGATCAATCGCTGCGTCCCGAGGGCGACGAAAACGGCCCCGCCGATTACCCCTACGGCATCGAGTACACGCGCGACGAACTCACGACGGCGTTCGCGACCGGCGATCCCGATGCCCTGCGTACGTCGGACGACGTGGGCCACGGCACGCACGTGCTGGGCACGGCGGGCGGCAACGGCGCGGCAACGGGCAACGGGTATCCCGCCGGGCGATACGTGGGCATCGCGCCGGCGGCGCATCTGGTCGCCGTCAAGGCGAACCTCATCGCGAGTTTCGTGCTCGACGGCGTCGCCTATGTGTTCGAGCGCGCGGAAGAACTCGGTTTGCCCGCGGTCGTGAATCTTTCGCTGGGAACGCACCTCGGCGCGCACGACGGCACGAGCGGCCTCGATCAGGGCGTGGCGGCAATGGCCGGGCCGGGGCGCATCATCGTGGCCGGCGCGGGCAACGAGCAGCACATGGGCTATCACGCGCGCGTGACGCTCGCCGAGGGCGAGACGACGACCGTGACATTTCTCGTCGGCGCGCACGACGCACACGACCTCATTCCCGACATCCTCGCCATCGCGGCCTACCCGCCGCAGGATTCCGATTACACGTTCAAGGTCACGAGCCCGGGCGGCGAGGAACTGGAGTCGGGGCCGCACCAGCCGGGATCGGCGATCACGCCGGACGGCATCTGGCTGCTCGACAACGCATTTTTGTTTCGCGGCAACGACCTGAACGGGCTCGCGACGACGCTGATCGCCCTCGTCGGCAATCCGCTGACGGCGGGCGAAACACGCAACCTGCTCGCACCGGGCGAGTGGACGATCGAGATCACCGCGAACGACATCGACGGAACCGAGACGATCGATCTGTGGATCATGGCGTCACTGATGAACGGACAGCAGCAGTGCTGCACGACATTCGACGAGGGACTCGACGAGGGATTCATGGTCGCGTCGCCCGCCAGCTCGGACGGCGCGATCGCCGTGGGCGCGTACTACTCGCGATTCACGTGGACGAATGAGAGCGGCGACGAGACGGGCTACGGCGTGGACTACACGCTCGGCGACCTGGCGTTTTTCAGCAACCACGGTCCTCGCCCCGACGGCGTGCGGAAACCCGAGATCGTCGCGCCGGGGTTCGGCATCGCGGCGGCGGTGTCGCACGGGAGCGAGATCGCGGGCGCGTACGCGGGACAGATCGTCGAGGACGGCGAACACATCGTGCTGCAGGGCACGAGCATGGCGTCGCCGCATGTGGCGGGCGCGACGGCGCTGCTTCTCTCCGAGCATCCCGACGCGACGCCGGACGACATCCGCGCGTGGTTGGCCGCGGGCGCGATCACGGACGAGTTTACGGGCGAGGTCCCGAACGACGCCTGGGGATTCGGAAAGCTCGACATTTATCGGTCGCTCTTGGCGTCGAATGAATCCGACGACGACGATGACGATTTCGATGACGATGACGACGCCGACGACGATACGGATGACGATGCGGATGATGACGTCTTGGATGACGACCCTTCGACAGGCTCAGGGCCGGGCGACGACGACGATGACGGATGCGGGTGCTGAATCAGACTCGAAATGAAGGATTGTGACATGCGAATTCGATGGATCGCGGCTGCTCTGATGCTCATGATCGTCTCGCCCGCATTTTCCGCGCATGCGGACTTCGCCGAGCTTCGCGCGCTCGCGCTCACCGCGCATCTGCCGCAGATGCTGCGTCTGACGTGGAACAAGGATCGGTACGTGGACGACATGGACCAGTCCGGACAGCTCGCGCGGCTGGGAATCACGCGCGAACAGGCGGGCGAGTTGTGGGACATCCTCGCAGCGCGCGTCGGCGTGGTGCCGCCCTTCAAGCTCCGTCGGAGCGGCGGCAAAGCCGCGCCGGTCGGCCCGATCCGCTACGCCGCGGAGTTCGAACCGCAGACCGAGCTATGGATGCGCTGGCCCGTCGGACAAGGCGGAATTCTGCCCACCTATGACGGCATGATCGGCGCGGTCGGGGACGAAATGACGGTGCGCGTGATCGTTGCCTGCGCATCGCAGGAAAACACCGCGCGAACGCACCTCGCGAATGAGGGCATCGACGACGCGAACGTGGTGTTTTCGTATTGGCCGACGGACACGATCTGGACGCGCGACTACGGCCCGGTCTTCGTCGGACTCGGCGAAACGGCGCCGCAAACCGAGGCGATCATCGACATGAGCTATTCGCGCCCGTGGCGCACCAATGACGACCAGATTCCGGACGCGGCCGGTGTGCTCACGGGCGCATCGGTGTACGAAACGGATTTTGTGGAAGACGGCGGAAACCTGCTCACGGACGGGCAAGGCACGTGCTTCGCCACGTCGTACATGTTCGACAACAATCCGGGCTGGACACTGGACGAGATGGAACAGTGGTTCGCCGACTATCTCGGCTGCGCGCAGCTCATCATGCCCGAGCCACTCGTGAGCGAGGGCACCGGTCACATCGACATGTTCATCAAGGTGATCGGGCCGCACACGGTGATGGTGGGCGAGGCCGAGGCGGGCGACATCAACCAACAGCGGCTTGACGACGCGGCGGACCTGATCGCGGGCGCGACGGCGCTCGACGGCACACCCTTTGAGGTCGTGCGTATCCCGCAGGTGACGGACACGACGTTCCCACTTTATCCCACGTTTTACACCTACACGAACGGCCTGCTTGCGGGCGAAACCGCGATGGTCCCCCTCTACAACCGCGCCGAGGACGACGACGCGCTCGCGGTGTACGAGACGGCGTTTCCCGATCGCGATGCGGTGCAGGTGGATGCCGAGGAAGTCATTCAGTCCGGCGGCGCGCTGCACTGCGTGACGATGGAGCGGCAGGACTACACTGTCGAATCGGACGATGACGATGACGCCGACGACGATGCCGCGGACGACGACGCCGACGATGACATGAGCGACGACGATTCGGGGGATGACGACACAGGCGATGACGACTTGTCGGACGACGACGCGGACGATGACGGCGACGATAGCGGCGACGATGACGTCGCGGCGGATTCCGGCGATGACGACGACGACGGGTGCGGTTGCTGAGAAGCCGGGGCGCTCAGTGAGCGTCTGACGTCGGTTCCGCCGGAGTCCCGGATTCCGCGGCGGGCGCTGTCATCGGCGAGTTCGGGTCCGGCGCGGGACCGCCCGGGGCGATCGCGGGCGCGAGCGGATTTTCGAACATCAGGTCCTCGCCCTCGTCGGTGAGACCGGGGACGGGTTCCTCGAGCGCGACGAGAATCGACACGCGGCGATTGCGCGGGTCGAGCGGGTCCATGTCCGGAAGCGGACGGCGGTCGGCGAGCGCGCGCACCTCTCGGATGCGCTCTTCGGTCGCGCCGAGGCCCAGCATCAGACGGCGCAGCGCGTTGCCGCGATCGGCCGAGAGCTCCCAGTTGGTATATCCCGCGCCCGCCGAGTAGGGCTTCGCGTCGGTGTGGCCCTCGACGACGACGGGTTGCGACGTCTTGACGATCTCGGGCATCACTTCGCGCAGCACCTTGCGAAGGGCGGGTTTGGGGTTCGCCTTGCCGGAGTCGAAAAACGTGCCGCCCTGCTGCTCGCGCAGCTCGATGCGCAAGCCCTCGTCGGTCATGCGCACGCTGATCGCCTTCGACACCTCGGCGAGCTTCGGGTTTGCCTTGATCGCCTCGGCGATTTTTTCGCCCGCGTCGCGCAACTTCTTCGCCGCCGCGCCGTTGCCCTCGCCGCCGGGACCGCCGCCGGATTTCTGCTTCGGGTCGCCGGGCTTCGGTGTCGCCTCGTTCGTCAGCGCCTCGGCGAAACGCTCGCCCGAGCCTTCACCTTTCGATCCGACGCCGACGTTCGGCATCTTGTCCATGATGCCGACCCCCATGTTGTCGAGCGTGCCCTTGCTGGGCTGCACCACGGGCACACCGCGAGGATCGGTGAAATACGCGGCAACGGAATTCTTGACTTCGGGTCCCTGCGACAGGATCCAAAGGACCATGAACAGCGCCATCATGGCCGTGACAAAGTCGGCGTAGGCGACCTTCCACGCACCGCCGTGGTGGCCGCCGTGGCGCTTGATGATCTTCTTCGGTCGAAGCTTGAGTTCACCGTCGTCGGCCATGGCTTACTTGCCCTTCCCGCCCTTCAGGAACTCTTCCATCGCGTTGAACGACGGACGGTCGTGCGTGGGGATGTCGTGCCGGGCGCTCTCGCAGGTCATGAGCGGGTTGCCGCCGCGGGCGATGCCCACCACACCGGCCTTGGCGACGCGCAGCAGTTGCAGCGCGTGATGGCGTTCGTGCTTGATCGCGCTCGCCAGAGGGCTGACGAATCCGTACGCGAGCAACACGCCCAGAAAGGTTCCGACCAGCGCCGCCGCGACGTGCTTTCCCACCGACGCCGAGTCGCCGCCGATCGAGTTCATCGTGATGATGATGCCGAGCACCGCCGCGACGATACCCAGGCCGGGCAGCGCGTCGGCGACCGTCGCGACCACGGCGCCGGGCTCCTCGGCCTCGTGCTCGCGAATCTCGAACTCGGCCTCGAGCATCTCCATCATGTCCTCGATGGGCGTGCCCAGCAGGACGAGGCGCAGCGAGTCGACCAGAAAATTCATCAGGTCCTCGTGATGGGCGAGGCGGCCGAGAATCTCGCTTTTCGTGGGATTTTCGACGTGCTTTTCCATCGCGAGCAGGCCCTCGGCGCGCACGAGCGAAGCGAGGTCGAAGATAACCTTGAGCACGTCGAGGAAGGTCTGCGCGTGGGACGTGGACTTGATCGCGGCCTTGAGCGACGCCCCGATGACTTTGAGCGTTCGCGTGGGGGTTCCGATCACCAGACCGCCCAGCGCGGCGCCGACAATGATGACGAATTCGGCGGGCTGGAACAACACGCCCATGGAGCCGTGGGCCATCATGTATCCGCCGATGACGCACGCGATCACAATGCCGATTCCGACGAAAATCGTCACACGTCCACCTCTTTAGCGGCTACGCCCATGTCCTTATCGGCGAAATGGGCAGAAGCCTTGAATGCGGCCCGAGGCTTGAGGCTTGGGGCGCCCGCCTTTCCAACGACCAAAAACCAAGAACCATCAACCCCTATTGCTTGAACGGATACTTCGTGAACGACACCCATCCGATCGTCATGACGCCCGCGGCCAGCACCGGCGCGGCGATGATGCCCCAGGGCCGATCGGCGGTCGCGCCGAGCCAGAGATTGAGCATGGGAACGATGGCGTACGCGAGCGCCGACGCGGGTTTGGAGATCAGGCCCTCCATGCCGTTGTACATGGCCTCGCGGCGATAGCCGGTCAGGCGCGCGTCCTCGTCAATGACGTCGGAGAGCAGCGGCCGCTGGAGAACGAAAATGACGCTGACCGGGAACGCGCACAGCGCGAGCGTGACGACGGCGTGCGCGAAACTGATCCACGACGGCGACATCGGCTTGCCGATCGCCGACGCAATCAGGTTGACGAACCAGCCGAAAAACGGCGCGTGGCGCACCATCGCGAACATCAGCATCGCGACGGTGAACCAGATCATGCCGAGCAGATAGATGCCCTTTTTTCCGCGATTCTCCGCGAGTTTCGACACCAGCGGGAACAGGAAACCGGCGCCCAGCACGATGACGCCCTGCAGGATGCCCGCGAGACCCTCGGACAAGCCCATGATGACGACGACCATGAAGGGCATCGACGCGAGCAGAATGTCCACGGTCATGCGGATCGCCGCGGAGCAGATGACGTACGGTTTGAAGCTGCTGTTTTTGAAGGTCTCGCGGATGCTCTCGGCGAAGTGGAAATCGACGACGACGCGGCTTTCCTTTTTCGTCTCGCGCACCAGCGTAATCGCCGCGTAGAACGACGCCGCGAAGATGAAGCCGATGATGATTCCCGAGACCTGGAACCCGTTGGCCAGGCGGATCGGCCCGATGCCGAGGCCCTCGCTGAAGGCGCTGATCATGAGACCAAGGCCAAGGCTCCCGATCACGGTGCCGGCGACGTCGCTGTACGCCATGAACTCGGAGACGACGATGCGCTCCTTCACCGACGGCGTGATCTCGGGCAGCAGCGCGAGATACGGGATGACGACGCCGGTGTAGAGGAACCAGAACGCGGTGTGCGAAGCGAGCAGCCACAGGCAGTTGGCGTTGAAATCCATGCCCGCGAGGCGGAACCACACCTCGCCCATGCCGTCGGGATTCGGTGGGAACCAGATGCCGATCGAAAAGAACGCGAGCAGCGGCGTGCCGATGACGATCCATGGAATGCGCCGTCCCCAGCGCGTCACCCATTTGTCCGACAGGTGCCCGACGATGGGTTCGGCGAGGGCTTCGAGGAAGCGCGGCAGAAATCCGCCCAGCGACATCGCCGCCGCGGACACGAGCATGATGGGCGCCGAGCCCTCGCCCGCGCTCGGGCGACCCGTGTAATAGTAGATCAGCCACGACGAAATCAGCGCCGGCGAGAGCGAGACGGACATCTGGCCGAGCGAATACGTCAGTTTTTGGGAAAAGTTCAGGTAGGACCGGTCCTCATCGCGTTCGGGCGTTTCGCCCGGGGCGGCGGCGTGATCCATGGAAACCTTCTGGTAAGGGCACGAGCGGTTCGAGGTTTCTTAGCACGCGCGCCGGGCGCGGACAATCGGCCCGACCTAGCAGCCGCAGCCGCCGGTTTCTCCCTCGTCAAAGTCCGATTCCGCACCATCGTCGGTCGGCGGGTCGTCGTCTTCGGGATGCCCGGAATCGTCGTCGTCGCCCTCCCCGTCCGAATCGACCGGAGTGCGCGCAAAGAATCCCGACGCGGTCCAACCCCACCCGGAATCGGTCTCGCCCACCAGAACCATCGAATAGAATCCGGGATGCGGCGGCGTCCAGGTGAGCACGCGGCCGACGATCGTCGCTCCGGGTAGGCCGAACACGGTCCACTCCACGCCGGCGGGAAGCTCCACGGTGTGTTCGCGCCCGGACGAAAGGCGATCGAAGAGGGCACCCGGCAAGGGCGGCGCGTGGAATTCGATGTCGGGAATTTCGGCGGAGACGAGTTTTTGCCGGATCGTCCAGGCCACCAGGAAACTCGTCTGATAGCGGTCGTGCAGAACGGCCTTTTTGAGCAACGCGTCCGCGAGGTCGAGTTCGGTCCCATCGGGTTCGCCCGCGAGTACCGACGCATACCAGTTCATCAGGTGCAACAGGCCGTAGCCCTCGTGCGTGGCGCGGTCGGCGGGAATCCACACGTCGTCGACCAAAGCCTCTTCGAGACCGCTGTGGTGAAGGTCGTTTTTCAGCGTCGCCATGCGTGCGGCCTCGCGCGCGACGCTCGCCCCCGCGGCCCGGATCTCGGGGCCCGAGCCGGTCTTCGCCGCCAGGTGGATCGCATCGGCCACGGCGTTGAGACGCAGGTTGCGCGGAAAATCGATGCCGCCGAAGCCCGCGTCGTTGTTGCCATAGAACGTGTTCTGCACATCGACGAGCAGACGCTGATCGAATTCGTCCGACGCTTCAAACCGTGCCGCGCGCTCGATCATCCGCGTGTGGTCGTACCCCTGCGGATCTTCGAGATACGCACCGTATCCCGTCATCACGAGGCGCTCGGCCGCGCCGAGGAACATCGCATTCGCTCCAAAGCCCGCGATCGAATCGCGCAAGTCCGGCGCGCGCATCTGCATCGGCGCGAGCGTCAGACGCCCCATGAAGGCATCCCCGCCGTCGATGGCGAACTGATTGTCCCAGAATCCCGGTGCGCGCCCGACGAGGGCCGCGGGCCACTCGAAGTACGACCCGTCGAGCAACTGGCCGTTCGTCGGCGCGCCCCAGCACAGCACCACGTCGGGATCGGTCGCGCCCATCGCCGTCCAGTAAGCCTCGCCGCCGGGCCATTCGTCCATGTGCTCGGGCCGCTTGGCGAGCGGGTTCACCCACATCGCGATCGCCTCGCCGTACTCCGCCTCCAGCGTCTGTTTGACGAAGTTCACAAGATCGGCGTGCGCCGCGCCCAGCGCACCGTTCACCGGCACGCCGATGTCGTTTTCGATATCGTCGAACATCAGCATGAAATGGCGGAACCCGCCGTCGGCGAAATCGCGCAGCTTGCCCAGCAGCAACTCGCGCTCGGCGGCGTCATAGAGCGCCATGTCCTTGCCCGGCGCGATCGCGTAATACACATCGACGCCGAGCCGCGCGCCCAGATCGCGCAGTTCAAAAAACGCGCGCATTTCGGCGCTCGTGTACGGCTCGCGCCAGGCATCCCGATGCTTCTCGTCGTCCTTGGGCGCATGCATGTAAGCGCCGAGACCGAGGCGTGCGAGATGAATCAGCATCGCGCGACGCTCCGCGTGCGACCAGGGTGTGCCGTAGAATCCCTCGATCACGCCGCCCGTCCCGAACGTCGCGGCAATTCGCCCCGGCACGGGCACGAATCGCGGCTCGCCGCGTTGTCCGTCTTCGGCGATCGGCACGAGAACGGCCAGTGCGTTTTCATCCGGCTTCGGCCCTTCCCAGGCGTCGCGGCGAAACGTGCGTTCGATGAGCGTATTCTCGGTGAGCGGCGTGCCCGCTTCGTCCACGTAGTGAACTTCGACGTGCGAGGTCAGCGTGTTCAGATCGTGGCGGATCAGCACGCCCTGTCGCTCGATCTCCTCGACGACTCCGACGGCGAGCGCCGGCTTTTCGTTCACCGCGGCCGCGTAAATGTGCAGTTCCGTCAGCTCCGCGGGACCGGCGTCCTCAAACCGCACCGTCAGGCAGTACGCGCGTTCTTCGGTCGAGAACTCGAGCGGCTTGGAAAAGTCGTTCCACGGAATTTTCTCCACCGACGGTCCGCCGCACCATCGATCGAGACGCACCACCGCGGCCTTTGCGGGCGCGGTCGCCCATTCCCCGTAGATGCGGGCGATGCGAGGCGCGGTCGCCATGCGCGGGGCGAAATCGAACTGGAGCCACGACTCGCCGACGAGCGGCGTCTTCCAACCGGTGCGCGCGACACCGTCGCGCACGGTGTACGGCGCGTCGTCGGTCTCGCGCTCCCAGAGATGCAGGAATTTGGGATAGGTGCCCGACGCGGTCACCCGCGCATGGGGAGCGAGGTCGAACCCCTGCGCCGACGCGAGACCGGGAATCAGGCACGCGAAAACCGCGACAATCGAGAACGCAAACCGCGAATACATGGCCGGCCTCAAGCACAAAACCGGAATATCATCGAATCGAGTCTACCACAGAATCGCGCCGATTCAACGGGCTGCCGCGCAAAAAACACCCGAATTCCCTGCGGTGAACGATCAGTCCTCGACCGACTTCACCAGGGTCGGATTCGGCCCCTCGTGGCGCGCGAGCAAATACAAAAAGTCCGACAGCCGGTTCATCCACACGATGATGTGCCGGTTGTCGATCACGCCGTCGCGAAACAGGCCGACGATCAGCCGCTCGCAGCGCCGGGCCTGTGTCTTGGCGAGGTCGATGTGCGCCGACGCGACGCAGTCCCCCGAGATGATGAAGTCCGTCGGCTGCGCCACGCGGTCCTCCAGCTCCTCGCGCATCGCGTCGATCTTCGCCACCGCCGCGTCGTCGATGCGCGCCGTGAGCTTGCCGATCTTTTCCTTCGACGTCGCGAGCTCGGCGTTGATCCTGAACAGCGTTTTCTGAAGGATCGCGAGCGTGCGCCGCGTGTCGTCGTGCTGCGCGTGGGCGCGGGCAAGGCCGAGCATCGCCTCGAGCATGTCCACCTCGCCGTACACGGTCGGGCGCTCGGAGTTCTTGTAGACGCGCTCGCCCGAGTACAGGCTCGTCAGCCCCTCGTCGCCGG